>NZ_JBEXID010000019.1:0-113148 GCF_040608395.1 Streptomyces sp. NPDC005181 | reverse complement strand
TACTCACCCTCTCGGGCTTTCCTCCGGGCTTTCCCTTCGGTCTTGCGTTTCCGACTCTATCAGACTCTTTCGTGTCCGATTCCCGGTCGAAGCGGCCCCCCGCAGAGCAGGAGAATTTTTACTGTGCTTTCCAGTTCTTCGCTTTCGCGTTTCCCTTTCCGGCGAGTCCGACTCTATCAGATCCTTTCGGGCCTGATTCCCAGTCAGTGGGGCTTGCCTTCCCGGCTGTTGGGCCGTTCCGACGTCCAAACTCTAGCGGATTTTCCCGGCGGCTCATAATCGAGCCTTCGAAATGAATTCCGGCATGCCGAAATCGTCCCGAGTGGGAGATCGTGCAGAGTTTTGGTTGCCGCATTCGCGGCGGGATCGGCTGTCGCAGAACCGTTCCGGCTCCGTGACAACTCGAAGAACTTTACGCATCGGCGGGGGGGTGTGTCAACCCCGCCAGGTCAAGCCGTTTTCCCCGTGCGCCCGACGTGCGTCAGTCCAGGTCGGCGAGGCGGCCGCCGGCGTCCGGCTGGGCGTGTTCCACCCGGCGCAGGAGGCGGATCAGCATCTCGCCGAGGGCTCCGCGCTCGTCGCCCGAGAGGTCCTGGAGCAGGTCCTCCTCGAAGGCGGACGCCATGCGCATCGCCTCAAGCCACTTCGTGCGGCCTTCATCGGTCAGCTCGACGATGACGCGCACCCGGTTGCTCTCGTCCCGGTCCCGGGTGACCAGACCCTCGCCCGCCATGCGGTCGATGCGGTGAGTCATCGCGGCCGGGGTGAGGCCGAGGCGCTTGGCCAGCTCGCCCGGGCCCAGCCGGTAGGGGGAGCCCGCCACGACGAGGGTCTTGAGGACCTCCCACTCGGCGTTGCTGATGCCGAGTTCGGCCAACTGGCGTCCGTAGCCGACGTTCATCCGGCGGTTCAGTCGGCCGAGGGCTGAGACGACCTGCTCGACCTGGGGGTCCAGGTCGCGGAACTCGCGCTGATAAGCCGCGATCTGCTCGTCGAGGCTCGGCTCCTCGAGCCCGGAGGGCTCGGTGGTGTCAGACATGGCGGGCAGTATGGCACGCCTTTCATTGGCGTCGAAGTCCTTCGTTCTGTACTGTTGAGGTTCTAACTTTACTGTTGAAGTCTTTGGGCGTGAGTCCTTCATGAGCTTGAGGTAGGTGAGTGTGACCAGGGAAATGGGAGCAGCGCTGCGGCGGATCCAGCTGGGGAGCGCGCTGAGCGCGTTCGGTGTGGGGTTCACCGTTCCGTATCTGTACGTCTATGTGGCGCAGGTGCGGGATCTGGGCGCCGGTACGGCGGGAGTCGTGCTGGCAGTCTTCGCCATGGCCGCGCTGGCCGTCCTGCCGTTCACCGGGCGGGCCATCGACCGGCGCGGTCCGATGCCGGTGCTGATCGTCGCCGCCGTGGTGGCGTCCGTGGGGGCGGCGGCCCTCGGGCTTTCGTCGCATGTGACGACCACCGTGCTGTCGGCCGCCGTGCTCGGCGCGGGCACGGCCGTCATGTCGCCGGCGCTCGCCACGATGCTCGTCTGGTGCTCCAGCACTGCCACCCGTACGCGCGCCTTCGCCATGCAGTTCTTCCTGCAGAACCTGGGGCTCGGCATCGGTGGGCTGGTCGGCGGGCAGATCGTCGACACGAGCCGGCCGGAGACCTTCACGCTGCTGTTCCTGATCGAGGCGGCGATGTTCATCGTGCTCGGCGTCGTCGCGGCGACGGTGCGGACGCCTCGTACCGCTGCGATCGCGGACGCCCGGCCCACCGACGGGTCCACGGCGAAGAGCGGGCTGCGGGCGCTGCTGTCGCACCGGGCCATGGTGCAGCTGTGCGTGCTGGGCTTTGTGCTGTTCTTCGCCTGCTACGGGCAGTTCGAGTCCGGTCTCGCTGCGTACGGGACCGAGGCTGCCGGGATCGAGCCCGCGACGCTGGGTATCGCCCTTGCTGCCAACACCGCGGTCATCGTCGTGGCGCAGTTCGTCGTGCTGCGGCTGGTCGAGCGGCGCAAGCGCAGCCGGGTCATCGCCTCGGTCGGCCTGATCTGGGCGTTCGCCTGGATCGTGGCGGGGTACGCGGGACTCGGGCACGGCAGCCAGACCATGGCGACGGCCGCGATGATCTCGACGTATGCGCTGTTCGGGCTCGGTGAGTCGATGCTGTCGCCGACGGTGGCGCCGCTGGTCGCCGATCTGGCACCGGAGTCGATGGTCGGTCAGTACAACTCGGCGTTCGCCCTGGTCAAGCAGCTTGCGCTGGCAGTAGGTCCGGCTGTGGGCGGGCCGATGGGGGCGTCGCTGCACGGGCCGTACATCGTGACGTTCGTGCTGTTCTCGCTGGGCATCACCGTGCTCGCGCTGCGGCTGGGCCGCCGGCTCACCCCCGTGCAGGATCAGCCTTCGCTCGCGGCGTCGCCGTCGCGGGTGGTGGCCGTGTCACGACCGGATGCCGGGGCGCTGGCCGAGTTGGTGTCCGAGCCCGCTGTCGCGCGGTGACGTCCCCCGCTGCCGCTCACTGAGGCAGCGCGAACTCGCACCAGACCGCTTTGCCGCCGCCCGGTGTGCGGCGGCTGCCCCAGGACGAGGCGATCGTCGCGACGATGGAGATGCCGCGGCCCGACTCGTCCGCCGGTTCGGCGCGGCGGCGGCGGGGCAGGTGATCGTCGCCGTCGGTCACCTCGATGATCAGGCGGCGGTCGGTGCGGCGCAGGCCCAGGCGCATCGGCGGGGTGCCGTGCTGGAGGGAGTTCGCCACCAGTTCGCTGGCGGCCAGGACACCCAGATCGCACAGCTCGACCGGGAAGCGCCACGACGTGAGGACGCCGGTCGCGAAGGCGCGGGCGCGCGGGGCCGCTTCGATGCCGCCGAGCAGATCGAGCGAGGCATTGTGGAACAGCTCCGCGTTCGTCCCCGTGCGGGCGGGGTGCTGGACCACCAGCACGGCCACGTCGTCGTCGTGTTCGGCGGTGACTCCGAGGGAGCGGATGAGACGGTCGCAGACCACCTGCGGGGACCCCTTGGCACCGGAGAGGGCACGCTCCAGGGCGGCGACCCCCTCGTCGATGTCCTCACTGCGGCGTTCGACGAGACCGTCCGTGTAGAGGACGGCGGTGGAGCCCGGGGGCAACGCGATCGTGCCCGAGGTGTGGATCCAGCCACCGGTGCCGAGCGGCGGTCCGGTCGGGTCCTCGGCGCGGTGGACCGCACCGTCCTCGTCGCGCACGAGGATCGGAAGGTGACCGGCGGAGGCATAGACGAGCCGGCCCTCGTTCGGATCGTGGACCGCGTAGGCGCAGGTGGCGATCTGGCTGGCGTCGATCTCCGCGGCGAGACCGTCGAGCAGTTGGAGCACCTCGTGCGGCGGGAGGTCGAGGCGGGCGTAGGCGCGCACGGCCGTACGGAGCTGGCCCATCACCGCGGCGGCACGCACCCCGCGGCCCATCACGTCTCCGATGACGAGAGCGGTGCGGCCCGCGCCGAGAGTGATGACGTCGTACCAGTCGCCGCCGACCGCCGCGTCCGTGCCACCCGGCTGGTACGTGGCGGCGATCCGCAGGTCGTCGGGCTGCTCCAGCTCCTGCGGGAGCAGGGAGCGCTGGAGGGTCACGGCCGTTTCGCGGTGGCGGCGCTCGCTGGTGCGCAGGCGCTCGGCCGCTTCGGCGTGGTCGGTGACATCGGCGGCGTACAGGAGGACACCGCCCTCGCTCCCCTTGTTCCTGCCGTTCCTGTCCTTGCTCCTGCCGTTCGCGGGGAGACCGGCGGCAGGGGCGACGGGGGTGCAGGTCACGGTGTACGAGTTGCCGCTGCGGACCTTGCGGGACTTGACCGTACGGGGCGTGCCGCTGCGCAGGACCTGGTCCATGAGGGGCAGCAGGCTCAGCTCGGCGAGCTCGGGCATCGCCTCGGCGGCGGTGGCGCCCGTGGGCCTGGGGCCGAAAGCTGCTGCGTAGGCGTCGTTGACGTACGCGATGCGGTGGTCGGGGCCGTACACGAGAGCCACCAGGGCGGGCAGCCGGCCGAGGATCTCGCGGGCGGAGAGATCCTCCAGCAGGGCGGGGCCGGAAGGCTGGCCGGCGGTCTCCTGAGAGATCTCTGCGGATGCCCTGGGGGTGTCGCCGTCCGCCGGCCCGGACCCGGGCTCGGGTCTGGCGTACTCGGCGCGGGCCGCGGGCACGGAACTGCGGTCGTCCCGGGCGGCGGCGCGGCGCTGCGTTCCTGGTAGGCGGGCGCTCCAACGCGTGAAGTTCACGGAATTTCTGGCCTCGTGTGTCGGTCTGGTCCGCTCGGGCGGGCTGCTTCCTCTGCCGGTTCTGCTTCCGGTTCTCTCTCGCCGGGATCGGGGGCACCGGGGGCCGGACCCCCGGGGAGGCGCAGCCGGGCCTCGTCGTACTGGTCACTGTTGGTCACTGCCGGCCGGGTCACTCTGTGCAGGTGTGGACCCACCTATGGTCACACGTCCAGTGTGACGGACCGTACTGACAGTCAACCGTCCTTCTTCGGCGGGCGGTCCCCGACGGTACGCCTTCCCCCTGCGGCGAGTTCGAATTCGGCACGCGGGTGTTCCAGTGAACCGAGGGAGACGATCTCGCGTTTGAAGAGTCCGGCGAGGGTCCATTCGGCAAGGACGCGGGCCTTCCGGTTGAACGTCGGTACCCGGCTGAGATGGTACGTACGGTGCATCAGCCAGGCCGGATAGCCCCTCAGCTTGCGCCCGTAGACATGGGCGACGCCCTTGTGGAGACCGAGCGAGGCGACGGAGCCCGCGTAGCTGTGCCGGTACTCCTTGAGCGGTTCACCGCTGAGCGCCGCGAGGATGTTCTCGGCAAGGACCTTGGCCTGACGCACCGCGTGCTGTGCGTTGGGAGCGGTTTCCTTGCCCGTTTCTTCTGCGGTCAGATCGGGAACGGCCGCGGCGTCCCCGGCGGCCCAGGCGTGTTCGGTGCCCTCGACGGTGAGCTTCGCCGTGCACGTGAGCCTGCCGCGTTCGTCGAGCGGCAGGTCGGTGGCGGCAAGGATCGGGGCGGGCTTGACGCCCGCCGTCCACACGAGCGTGCGGGTCGGGAAGCGGGAACCGTCGCTGAGGACGGCGACCCGGTCCTCGCAGGAGTCCAGCCGGGTGTCGAGACGCACGTCGATGTTGCGGCCGCGCAGCTCCCGGATGGCGTACTTGCCCATCGCGTCGCCGACCTCGGGAAGGATCCGGTCCGAAGCCTCGACGAGGATCCACTTCAGGTCCTCGGCCTTGATGTTGTGGTAGTAGCGGGCGGTGTAGCGGGCCATGTCCTCGAGCTCGGCGAGCGCCTCGACGCCCGCATAGCCGCCGCCGACGAAGACAAAGGTCAGAGCGGCATCGCGGATGGCCGGGTCGCGGGTGGCGGAAGCGATGTCCATCTGCTCGATGACGTGGTTGCGCAGGCCGATGGCCTCCTCGATCGTCTTGAAGCCGATGCCGTGGTCGGCGAGGCCGGGGACCGGGAGGGTGCGCGAGACGGAGCCGGGCGCGATGACGATCTCGTCGTACGGGATCTCGACGGCGCCCGTGCCGTCCTCACCACTGGCGAGGGTGGTGACGGTCGCGGTGCGCTTGGCGTGGTCGATGTGCCGCGCCTCGCCGATGACGATGGTGCAGTGCGCCAGGACGCGGCGGAGCGGCACGACGACATGACGCGGCGAGATCGAGCCGGCGGCGGCTTCGGGCAGGAACGGCTGATACGTCATATAGGGCTCGGGCGTGACAATGACGATCTCGGCCTCGCCGGACTTGAGTCTCTGCTTCAGCTTCCGCTGGAGACGCAGCGCTGTGTACATCCCGACATAGCCGCCACCGATGACGAGAATGCGCACACCCGGCGGCGGGCCCGGGAGTGTCCCCCGGGAATCTGAAGCCATCACCTCCCCATGACGCAACGCGCTCCGGTGTTTGTCCACAGCCCCGACAAATTGTGTGACGGGAGGTTCTCCGCGGGCCGGTGCGGTCGATCCCTGCGGGTGCACGGAAGGCGCGCAGGTCAGACGTTGCAGCGGGGGTGGCGGAGTGGGCCGGAATCAGGAACCAACCGGTCCTTGCTCCGATCGGGGGGCGCACCGTGCGGAACTACCCCTTCTGAATTGACCCGGGCTCAACTATGTTCGTATGTCGTCGGGGTGTCGGGTTGGGATGATGATCCACTCCCCGACTGACACGGCGGGAGTCTCCGGGGGGAGACGTCATAACCGGGGGAAAAGTTATGCACATTCAGGAATCGCATTGGCAGACTGCTGCTGTCTCGTCCGACGGAAACGGACGAATCGGCACAGTGGGGACACTCGGCTCGGCGAGTCCCGCTGGAGCGGGAAGTGCGGTGGGAACCGCGGTCGGGACCGGCGGCGCCCGCTCGGCGCCGCTGCGCGTGGACGCACAGCGCAATCTTGAGCATGTGCTGCGAGCAGCACGCGAGGTGTTCGGGGAGCTGGGATACGGGGCCCCGATGGAGGACGTGGCGCGCCGCGCCCGGGTCGGGGTCGGCACGGTGTACCGGCGGTTCCCGAGCAAGGACGTGCTGGTGCGCCGGATAGCCGAGGAGGAGACCTCCCGGCTGACCGACCAGGCGCGGGCCGCACTGGGGCAGGAGGACGAGCCGTGGTCGGCGCTCTCGCGCTTCCTGCGCACATCCGTGGCCTCGGGCGCGGGTCGGCTGCTGCCGCCGCAGGTGCTGCGGGTCGGCGTCGATGTGGACGACTCGACGGTCGTCGGAGAGTCGGGAGTCCTACGGGACGCGGGCGCGGCTACGGGCTCCGGCTCCGGCTCCGGTGAAGTCCGGGATGAGGCTCGAGTGCCTCACCAACGGCAGGGAGTGGGGCAGACCGACCTCCGGGTCGTCGGCGGGCGCTCCGCCGACGAGGACGGGCTCGCGGACGACGACACGGGTGCGTCCGAGCTGCTGGAGGTCGTGGGCCGGCTGGTCGACCGGGCGCGGGCGGCGGGTGAACTGCGCCGTGATGTGACGGTGGCGGACGTACTGCTCGTCATCGCCACGGCGGCACCCTCGCTGCCGGATGCGGCACAGCAGGCCGCCGCTTCGGCCCGGCTGCTGGACATCCTGCTGGAGGGCCTGCGTTCACGCCCTGCGTGAGCGGGATGTTCGGACTGCTCGACCGAGGCCTGTTCTCTGCGTGCTCCGGCGGGCTCTGTGCGTGCTCCGGCACGATCCGCGCGTGCTCCCGGCGGGCTTCTGGGCGGGTGGGGTCTTCGAGTCAGTGAGGGTGCCGTCTCGGTCCGGTGAGGGTGGTGTGAGGAGTCGGCGCGGCCCGTGTGTACGGGTCACGCTCGACAACTCGCCCGCCTCGGAGACGCATTGCTCCTTCCCTGTTCGAGTGGCTGTCAGTGCTCGCTTTCGGGAAAACGCCCCGGATGAGTGGTTGCCGGGACTGAGCGGCCGCCGTCATTGCGCCATGTGACACTCTTGCCCGGTGTTCGGGTCCGAAGGCGCATACGGGGGCTTCCGCCATGAGCGGTGACGGGCAGCGGGAAGAGCCGCTCGACGGCATCTCGACCGTGGGAAGCGGCACGGAGGCCGGCGGGATGCCCGCCCGGCAGGTGCCGAGTCAGGCCGGCCCCGGGCGTCCGGGCGACGACGCCGAAGGCGGCAATGTACTGCCCGGCCCCTGGCCGCCCTCACCCGGCGGCAGCAGTCCGGTGGGGCCGGACGGCGGGATCGGAGCCGAAGCCGCCGTACCGATGCAGCGAGCAGGCGGCAGCGGTTCCGGCGCCGCCGGCCTCGCACTCTCCGACGCCCAGTTGATCCTGCGGATGCGGGACGGCGACGATCTCGCGTACGAGGAGCTGTTCCGGCGCCACTCGGGCAGCGTGCGTCGCTACGCGCGGAGCTGCTGCCGGGACGCCCACACCGCCGACGACCTGACGGCCGAGGTCTTCGCCCGCACCCTGCAGGCAGTACGGGGCGGCAGCGGGCCCGAGGAAGCCGTGCGGGCGTACCTGATGACAGCCGTCCGGCATGTCGCCGCCGCCTGGACAAAGACGGCGAAGCGGGAGCAATTGGTCGATGACTTCGCGGTGTTCGCCGCGCAGGCGACCGGCTCCTCCGAGGTGTCGGACGCGGACACGCTGGATCTCGGCGCCGACGTCATGGCGATGCACGAGGCCGAGCAGTCGATGGCCATGCAGGCGTTCCGCAGTCTGCCCGAGCGCTGGCAGGCGGTGCTGTGGCACACCACCGTCGAGGAGGAGTCGCCGAGCGAGATCGCGCCGCTGTTCGGGCTGACCGCCAACGCCACGGCGGTACTGGCCAGCCGGGCCCGTGAGGGGCTGAAACAGGCGTATCTGCAGGCTCATGTGAGCCGGTCGCTCACCTCCGGCGGTGACTGTGCGCGTTATGCGGACCGGCTCGGCGCGTATGCCCGGGGCGGGCTGCGGATGCGGGCCGAGCGCGGGCTGCGCAAGCATCTGGACGAGTGCGCGAAGTGCCGGGTCGCCGCGGGCGAACTCACGCATGTCAACGCCGGGATTCCGGCGCTGCTTCCGGTCGCGGTCATCGGCTGGTTCGCCGCCGGATACGGGCTCAAGGCCGCCGGGATCGTGGCGGGCGGCGCAGCCGGCGCGGCGGGTGCCGCCGCGGCAGCGACGGGCGGGAGTTCGTCCGGCGGCTCGGCCGGTGGCGTGGCAGCTTCGGAAGGCCTGGGCGCGCCGGTGAAGGCCGGGATCGCGGCGGCCGTGGCCGTCGCGGCCACGGCCGGTCTGGTGTGGGCGCTGCTCGGTGACGAGTCGCCGAAGCCGGAGGCCAAGCCCGTGGCCAGGCCGCCGGTCGTGGCGCCCGCGGTGCCGTCGCCCCCACCACCGAAGCCGACACCGCCGCCCGAGTCGCCGAGCGCGGCCGCGCCGCCCGCCCCCGCGCAGACCCCGCCCCCGAAGCCTTCGACGCCTGCGCCTGCCCCCACACCTACGCCGAAGCCCACGCCCAAGCCGAAGCCGCCGGTCCCCGCACCGCCGAAGCCCGAGCCGTCCCCGACGGACACGCCTGCTCCGCCGCCGCCCGCGCCGCCGACCGTCTACCAGGTCAGCGAGTTGCACTACTCCGTCCTCGGCGACCACACCGAGCCCGAGGTGGCGTTGGGTGAGAGCAGCTGGATCTGGCGGCGCTCCGGTATGTCCATCGACGGTACGCAGTATGCGCACGGGGTGACCGTGCACGGCAGTTCCTCGGTCACCATCGAGCTGAACCGGCCGTGCACCCGCTACGAGGCAATGGTCGGAGTCGACGATCTGACGATGGGGCGCGGCTCGGTGCGCTTCTCCGTGTTCAACGGTGACGGGGCACAGCTGTGGCAGTCCCCTGTGATGAACGGCAACCATCTGCCCGTGCCGGTCGGCCTGGGTATCGCGGGGCAGCAGCGGATCCGGCTCGTCGTCGAGCCGCACACGCCGTTCGGCGGGGTGGCGCTGGCCGACTGGGCGGAGTCGAGAATCAGCTGCGGCTGAGCCGCGGCCGGTCCGCGGCCGGGCAGCAGGTGACAGCGCCGGCGGCCGGCCGTCAGCGTTGCAACGTGCGTCGCGCCGGAGCCACTCCGCCCGCCACCGCGCGCTGTCGGGGCGCCGCCGTTCCCGTCCAGCAGGTGCCGCGGCGCGAGACGAGGCGGCGGAGCCAGAGTTCCGTGGCTGCCAGGTCGGCGAGGCCGTCCAGGGGCAGCGGTTCGCCCTCGGAGGCCGCGCGCAGTGCCTTCCGTACGACCCGGGCCTCGATCAGGCCTGCGTCGGCGAGCAGCGGAGCGTCGAAAAGGGCGATCAGGTCGGGGAGCGCGGTGCGCAGGCCGGTGCGGTTGACCGCGGTCGAGGTGGCCTGGGAGGGGGTGCCCCAGCCCGCGGGCAGTTCATGGATGCCCGCACCCGCGAGGACCCGGCGCAGGATCGCGGCGCGGGCGCCGGGCTGGACCCGAAGCGATTCGGGCAGGGCGCGGGCGGCGCGTACCACCTGATTGTCGAGGAACGGGGCGTGCAGCCGCTGGCTGCGGATCTCGGCGGCCTGCTCCAGGATCCGGTGGTCGGCGGCGTACCGGGCGAGCGCGGCGCGGGCGCGCGCCTCGCCGGGACGCTGCACGGAGGTGGGGCGGATCGCCGCCTCCTGCAGACGAACCGATACTTCGGCGAGCGCCTCCCCCGTCAGCCAGCGTGCGGCCGGACCGGGCCGCGACCAGGTGAGCGCGGCGAGCGAGGCGTCGGCGGGGGTGTCGAGTCCGGGGGTGTGACGGTTGGCGTCGGGGAGCCGGTCGGCCGCCGCTTCGAGACCGGTGCGGTACGACGTCCGGGCCAGGCGGCGGGCGGCGCGGTAGACGGTCAGCGGGACGAACAACGAGTGCGCGGACAGCCGTTCGGCTCTGGCCAAGGCGGCGACCGGGCGCAGGAGGTGGCGTCGGCGGCGGTCCATCAGAAGGTCGGCGAGGCGGGCCGGGTGGGCGTCGAGGACCTGCCGGGCGCCGTCGCCGACGAAGTGGTCGGCGCTGCCCGCGACGAGCCGGCGCCGGTGGCGTTCGGCCACGACGAGGGAGGCACCCGGTTCGTCGGTGAGCGGACCGCTGCCCAGGTCGGCGTAGGGCAGGGCCTCCTCGCCGGCGGCGACGACGACATGGTGCAGACGTGGGTTGGCGGCGATGACCGCGGCGCGTTCGAGTTCGTCCTCGTGGTCGCGGGTGGTGAGGTCGTTGAAGGTGACGGCGAGCAGCCGCTCGCCCGCTCCCGTGCCATGGCCGAGGAGCGTGCCGGGCAGGCCCGGCAGCCCGGCGGCGAGCAGGGCGAGGGTGGCGGAGGCGCTGCCTCCGGAGAGGTCGGCGCCGATGCCGGGGACGGGTGCGCCACGGGCGGCGCGGCGTTCGGCGGGGCCCATGCCGGGGACCGGGCCGGGGTCGGGCGGCAGGGATTCGGGGGCGTGGCGCGGGGCCGTGAGCCTGGCGCGTACCGCCTCGACCAGCGCGTCGCGCACCCCGTCCACCGCGCTCACCGGGTCGAGTTGGGGCGCCGCGACGGCGAGGGAGGCCACCGGCTCGTATCCGGTGATCTCGCGCGAGCCCTCGCGGAGGATGAGCGCGTGTCCCGGCGGGATGCGCTTCACGCCCACGTACGGAGTGCCGTCGCGCAGCGCCTCGGGTGTCTCGGGGCAGGCGAGCAGCGCGGCCAGGTGGCCGATGTCCAGCTGCGCCTCGATCAGGTCGGCGAGCGGGAGTGCGGCGGTCGCGTACGCCGTGCCGCCGGCCCAGGGCGTGTAGAAGACCGGGCGGGCTCCGGCGAGGTCCCCGACGACAGTGACCCGTCGGCCTATCTGGACGAGGGCCGTGTAACTGCCCGCCCAGGCGGTGAGATGGCGCAGCGCGCCGCCGCGGGCGGCGAGGAGGCCGAGCCGGAGCTGTTCGTCGGTGGCGCCGCAGCAGCCGAGGACGGCCAGGCGCGCGGTGGGTGCGCCCTCGGCGGTCTCCAGGGTGCTGATCCGGATCTCGTCGGGCCGCCAGTCGCCGACCGCCCAGAGCGGATCCGGGTCGCCCCACAGGAGCTGGGAGCCCACCGGGTGCACCGTGCGCCCCTCGTCATCCGCGCCGGCCGCCCCGACCGTGCCGAAACTCGCGGCGATACTGCTCCACCCCACCAACCAACGCATCGCCGCCTCCACAGGCTGTGGACAAAACGGCGCGCCCGGAACATGTCGGGAGAACTGCGGGAACATGCAGCGCCGTTGCGAACATGCTGCCACGACAACGGCGCGCAGGAGTGGCTACGGAGGGCGCACGTCGGAAGCGCATGCGCCCCTGGCAAAGGCCGGAGGGCAAGTGGCGGGCGCCCGACCTCGACGGGCCGGGCCGCGGCGCAATGGAGGCAGAGGTTCCGCGTGTTGCGTTCCCCGCCGCACCCGGACCGTACCGGCTGAAATCCGGCCACCCTCCGGTCCGCCCGTCAACAGCCCGTCAGGTATCCGCGAATCGTTCGGCCCAACCCCGACCGACCGACGCCATTCGGCCATTCTCGGAGGGCACATCGACCGCTGGGCGCGAAGAACGTCACACGTAATACACCGTTATGTTCCGGTTTGGCGCGAGGCTGTCGGATCGGATCCGTACCGACTCCGCACTGGCTCCTGTACCTGTTCCGCCACCGGCTCCCCGCCGGCTCCCCCTCGGCTCCCCCTCGGCTCCACGCACAGTCCGGGAGGCGCGGTTCGCCTCCCGGACCGGTCCGCCGCCTGCGGGGAATGAGGCGGCAGTGTCCCCCAGCCCACTGAGTCCAGTGCAGTGGGCCGACCCACGCAGCACCCATGGAAGCGCTCCCTCGAAGGCCGGACAACAGCGCACGGCCGGGCGCACGGCCACACGGCAGGAGCACGAGGGGAGCTCGCCCCGCGGGGTCCGGAGCGGCATTCGGGCAGGTCCGACAGGGCGACCGGACCGCCGTGGCGGGCTCGCTCCCCGTCCGCCTCGCGTCCGCCGTCCGTTCGCATCACGCTCCCCTCCCGCTCCTCGCACCCTCCCGTCTCCCCTGGGTCCCGTCGCGCTCCCTCCACCGTCCGTCGCCGACCGCCCGCACGGACAACAATCCCGCCATACGGACGTCTGCCCCTTAACGGTAGGGATGCGGCGAACTACGCTGGGTTCACTGAGGTTCTCGGCAGGAGGCATATTCCTCGGGGCTCGGCCACATGCCTGTGCGGCCGGAGTGCCGGGGTCCGTCCCTGGGGAGGACACGGTACGAATGCCGCGCGCCTCGACGGGTGACGCGGCGGCCGTCTGTGTGTCGAGGGGTGGCGCATGTCCAGGGAGCAACGCGGACCGAACGAGAAGCTCGGAACCGTTCTCGCCCTCGCGGGAATCAGCAACGCCGGGCTCGCCCGGCGGGTCAACGACCTCGGGGCGCAGCGCGGCCTGATACTTCGCTACGACAAGACCTCCGTGGCGAGATGGGTCTCCAAGGGCATGGTGCCGCAGGGCGCCGCGCCCCATCTCATCGCCGCGGCGATCGGCGCCAAACTCGGCCGGCCGGTCCCGCTGCACGAGATCGGGCTCGCGGACGCCGATCCGGCGCCGGAGGTAGGTCTCTCCTTCCCGCGCGATGTCGGTGAGGCCGTGCGTTCGGCGACCGAGTTGTACCGGCTGGATCTGGCCGGACGACGGGCGGGCGGCGGCGGGATCTGGCAGTCGCTGGCGGGCTCGTTCTCGGTCAGTGCGTACGCGACACCCGCGTCCCGCTGGCTGATATCCCCCGCCGACCCGTCGGTGGCACGCGACTCGTCGGCCGCGGAGGCGGCGATCCTCGGCACGCAGAGTGCGCCGACTGCGCAGAGCGCTCAGAGTGCGCCGGGCGCGCAACGGGGCGCATCAGCGGGCGCGGCACCGGGCGTTCCGGCCACGGAGGGCGCGCCGGGTTCGCCGGGTGCTCCTGCCGTTCCCGTTCAGCCGGGGCCCGACTCCATGAACGACATCTCGCCGCTGCGAGTCGGCCACAGCGACGTGACCAAGCTGCGCGAGGCGGCCCAGGACGCGCGCCGCTGGGACTCCAAGTACGGCGGCGGCGACTGGCGCTCCTCCATGGTCCCGGAGTGCTTACGGGTGGACGCGGCGCCGCTGCTCCTCGGTTCCTACAGCGACGAGGTGGGCCGGGCATTGTTCGGCGCCGCCGCCGAACTGACCAGACTCGCCGGGTGGATGGCGTTCGACACGGGTCAGCAGGAGGCCGCGCAGCGGTACTACGTCCAGGCGCTGCGGCTGGCCCGGGCTGCTGCCGACGTACCGCTCGGCGGCTATGTCCTCGCCTCGATGTCGCTGCAGGCGACCTATCGCGGCTTCGCCGACGAGGGGGTCGACCTCGCGCAGGCCGCTGTCGAACGCAACCGCGGGCTCGCCACCGCCCGCACCATGAGTTTCTTCCGTCTTGTCGAGGCGCGGGCCCATGCGAAGGCGAGCGACGCACCGGCCGCAGGGGCGGCGCTCAAGGCCGCCGAGAGCTGGCTGGAGCGTTCCCGGGACGGCGACGCGGACCCGTCGTGGCTGGGGTTCTACTCGTACGACAGGTTCGCCGCCGACGCGGCGGAGTGTTACCGCGATCTGAAGGCGCCCCGGCAGGTGCGGCGCTTCACCGAACAGGCGCTGTCCCGGCCGACCGAGGAGTTCGTCCGCTCGCACGGGCTGCGACTGGTGGTCTCGGCGGTCGCCGAGCTGGAGTCGGGCAACCTGGACGCGGCGTGCGCGGCGGGCACCCGGGCGGTGGAGGTGGCGGGCCGCATCTCGTCGGCGCGGACGACCGAGTACGTACGGGACCTGCTGCACCGCCTCGAACCGTACGGGGACGAGCCGCGCGTCGCCGAGCTGCGGGAGCGGGCGCGACCGCTGCTGGTGGCCCCCGCGTAGCGGCCTCCCCGGGCGCCGCCCGCCCCTCGGATGCCTGCGCGGAGTCCTCCGGGCGACGCGCAGGCGGCCGCCTGCCGAAATCTCGGCGCCACGCTGGCCCCCGCTGGTTTGAGTGCGTTGTCAGTGGGTCAGTGCACTATCGGGGTGGGAGGTGGCGTGATGATGACGCACGCGGCGTACGACTGCGATGTGCTGGTGATCGGCGGCGGGATCGTCGGCCTGTCGACGGCGTATGCGATCACGCGGACTGCTCCGGGCACGCGAGTGACGCTGCTGGAGAAGGAGTGGGGCCCGGCGCGCCATCAGACGGGGCGCAACAGCGGAGTGATTCACAGCGGTATCTACTACCGCCCCGGCTCGCTGAAGGCCCGCTACGCGGTGCGCGGCGCCTCGGAGATGGTCGACTTCTGTGCGGAGCATGGCATTCCGCATGCGGTGACCGGCAAACTGATCGTCGCGACCGAGCGGTCCGAGCTGCCCCGGCTGCACGCACTGGTGCAGCGCGGCCGGAAGCACGGGCTGCCGGTGCGGGAGCTGGGACCCGCGCAGATCGCGGAGTACGAGCCACAGGTGCGCGGGCTCGCGGCGATCCGGGTCGGGACGACCGGGGTGTGCGACTTCAAGGCGGTCACCGAGCGGTTCGCGGCCGAGGTGCGCGGCGCGGGCGGGCTGATCCGGTTCGGCGCGGAGGTCACGGCGATCGACCGCCGCCCGTGGGGTGTGGCGGTGCGGACGGCGGACGGACGCGTCGTGCGGGCCCGGGTCATGGTCAACTGCGCGGGACTGCAGTGCGACCGGGTGGCGCGCCTGGCGGGCGACGACCCGGGCATGCGGATCGTGCCCTTCCGCGGGGAGTACTACGAGCTGGCCAGACCGGAGCTGGTGCGCGGGCTGGTCTACCCGGTGCCCGATCCCGCGTTCCCGTTCCTCGGGGTGCATCTCACCCGGGGCCACGACGGCAGCGTCCACGTCGGGCCGAACGCAGTGCCGGCGCTGGCCCGCGAGGGGTACGGCTGGCCGGTCGTACGCCCGAATGAGCTCGTGGACACGCTGACCTGGCCGGGCTCCTGGCGGATCGCGCGCAGGCACTGGCGGTACGGGGCGGGAGAGGTGCACCGTTCGCTGTCGAAGCGCGCGTTCACGGCGGCGGTGCGGCGGCTGCTGCCCGAGGTCACCGAGGACGATCTGCGTCCCGCCGCAGCCGGTGTCAGGGCCCAGGCGGTGCTGCGCGACGGCACGCTGGTGGACGACTTCCTGATCCGCGAGGCCCCGCACACCGTGCACGTGCTGAACGCTCCGTCGCCCGCCGCGACGGCCTCGCTGCCCATCGGGCGGGAGGTGGCACGCAGGGCGCTGCTCCGGGCACGGGGGACGGGGTGGAAGCCGCCCGCCGTAGAATCAGGGCATTGTGTCTGAGTCCTTGAACCCCGCCCCCGAGACCGACGAGGCCCACGATCTGCGTGCCGCCGCCTTCGAGCGGCAGCGCAGGCTGCGTCAGGAGCCGCGCTTCCCCGGCGGGCCCGCCGCCGATCCGGCCGGTTCGCACCACGAGCGCCGGATCCGCAGCTTCCAGCCGCGCCGCAGCCGTGTCACACCCGGCCAGGAGGACGCCCTGCAGCGGCTCTGGCCGAAGTGGGGCCTGGACATCGACGGGCTGGCGGTCCTCGACCTGCCGGAGCTGTTCGAGGGGCTCCCGGTCGTGCTGGAGATCGGCTTCGGGATGGGTGAGGCCACCGCGCAGATGGCGGCCGGCGATCCGGGCACCGGCATACTCGCCGTCGACGTGCACACCCCGGGCCAGGGCAACCTGCTCGGTCTCGCGGACCGGAACGGACTGTCCAACATCCGGGTGGCCAACGGTGACGCGATCATCCTGCTGCGCGAGATGCTGCCGCCGGACTCGCTCGACGGGCTGCGGGTGTACTTCCCCGACCCGTGGCCCAAGAAGCGCCACCACAAGCGGCGGCTGATCCAGCCGGAGTTCCTCGACCTGGTGGCGCAGCGGCTGAAGCCGGGGGCCGTGCTGCACTGTGCGACCGACTGGGAGCCGTACGCCGAGCAGATGCTGGAGGTGCTGACCGCCCACCCCCACTTCGAGAACACCCAGGCCGACGGCGGCTACGCACCGCGGCCCGCGTTCCGTCCGCTGACCCGGTTCGAGGGACAGGGCCTGGACAAGGGCCATGTCGTGCACGACCTGCTGTTCGCCCGCCGCTGAGCTGCTGAGCTGCTGATTTTCCTGACAGGTCGGTACACATCCCCCGCCGCCCCATGGTCAGTTGTCAGTCCCTCTCGTTAGGGTCAATGGGTGTCCGACGGGCCTGTGCAGCAGCAACAGTCGCAGCCGGCCGTCCCGCTTCTCCAGGAGCAGCGGGTCGGCGAGATCCTGGCGGCCGTGCCGGAGCGGGACCAGTGGCGCTACCGGCCGCGCCGGGTCGGCATGGTCTGGCGGAGCAAGACGTTCCGCGTCGGCGCGGTCTTCACCGTGCTGGCGCTCTGCGGGCTGGTGATCCTCGCCCTGGTCCGCGATCAGACGGGTACGGAGGGGTTCCTCGTCGGTCTGGGCCTCGCCGTGCTGCCCGTACCACTGCTGATGGCGGCATTCCGCTGGCTGGACCGGGTCGAGCCGTGGTCCTGGCGGAATCTGCTGTTCTCGTTCGCCTGGGGTGCGTGCGCCGCCGCCCTGGTCGCGATCATCGCGAATTCGTTCGCGACCCACTGGATCGCGACGGCCACCGCCGACCCGGCGAGCGCGGACACTCTCGGCGCCACGGTGATAGCACCGGTGGTCGAGGAGAGTGCGAAGGCCGCGGCCGTCCTGCTGATCTTTCTCTTCCGAGGGCGCCACTTCAGCGGCATCGTCGACGGCGTCGTCATCGCGGGCTTCACCGCGACGGGCTTCGCCTTCACCGAGAACATCCTCTACCTGGGCAACGCCTTCGGCGAGGACCAGCAGATCGGCACCTCGGGCTTCGCGTCGGTGACCGCCGCGACGTTCTTCGTACGCGTCGTGATGACGCCGTTCGCGCATCCCCTCTTCACCGTGCTGACCGGCCTGGGTTTCGGATTCGCGGCGCTCAGCGCACGGCGCCACCGCATCCGCCGGATCCTGCTGCCGCTGCTCGGGCTGGTCCTCGCGATGGGCATGCACGCCCTGTGGAACGGCTCGGGGGCGTTCGGCCCGTTCGGCTTCTATGCCGTGTACGGGGTGTTCATGGTCCCGGTCTTCGGGCTGCTCACCTGGCTGGTGATCTGGTCACGCCAGCGGGAGCTGCGCACCCTGGAGACCGAGCTGCCCGCCTACGCGGCAGCCGGCTGGCTGACCCCGGCCGAGCCGCTCGCGCTCTCCTCGATGCGGGCCCGCGGCATGGCCCGGGACGTGGCGCGCCACCAGCACGCGCGTGTGTACGGAAGCGCGCGTCCGTACGGCACCCCGTACGGAGTCACGAACCCCGGCTACGGCTACCCCGCACCCGGCCCCCCACCACCCCACTCCCCGGTGTACGGGAACAGCCGGGTCGTGGCGCAGGTCCGCAGCCATGCCAAGGCTCAGGCCAAGGCGCGCGGCAGAGCGGCGGCCCGTGCGGTCGCCGAGTACGAGTCGTTCGCGACGTCGCTGGCGTTGCTGCGCCACCGGGCCCGCCGCGGGGCCGCGGACCCGGACTTCGTGGCGCGCGAGCTGGAGCTGCTGCACCACCTCTGGCAGCGCAGGGAAGTGGCCGGCCCCGCACTGACGTACGCGGCGCAGGCAACGGGCCGCCTGCGCCCCCGCTGCATACCCGCGAGGCCGGCCCCGCACCCGCAGTACGGCGGCTACCGCCCGAACCCGTATCTGCCGCCCCACGCCCAGCAGCCGTATGCCCAGCCGCCGTACGGCAGCGGCCCACCCCCGCGCTCCTGGTGAGGGCTCAGGCGGAGGCCTCGGTGAGCTCCGCCAGTTCCTGCTCGGTCAGCTGAAGGTCGGCCACGGCCACCAGGGCGGGCACCTGCTCGACCGTACGGGCCGAGGCGATCGGCGCGGCGACGGTCGGACGGGCGGCGAGCCAGGCCAGGGCGACGGTCGCGATCTCGGCGCCGCGCTCCTGGGCGACCTTGTCGAGTGCGGCCAGGACCTTCTGTCCGCGCTCCGACGCCAGATACTGGCCGGCCTTCTCGGCCCGCGCGCTCTCCACCGACGTGCCCGGACGGTACTTGCCGGTGAGGAAGCCCGAGGCGAGGGCGAAGTACGGGACCGCGGCGAGCCCGGCGCGGGCGGCCACCTCCTGGAGTTCGCCCTCGTAGGTGTCGCGGGAGACGAGGTTGTAGTGCGGCTGCAGGGCGACGTAACGGGCGAGCCCCTCGCGCTCGGAGAAGTCCAGGGACGCCTGGAGCCGCTCCGGACTGATGTTGGAGGCGGCGATCTCGCGCACCTTGCCCTCCTTCACCAGCTGGTCGAGGGCGGTGATGATCTCCTCGACCGGGACGGTCTCGTCGTCGAAGTGCGTGTAGTAGAGGTCGATGTGGTCGGTGCCCAGCCGACGCAGCGACTCCTCTGCCGCGGCCTTGATGGTGGTGGCGGAGAGCCCCTTGTACGCGGGGTGGGAGCCCACCTTGGTGGCGACGAGGATGTCGGAACGGCGGGAGCGTGCGGCGAGCCACTTGCCGATGACCGTCTCCGACTCGCCGCCCTAGTTGCCAGGGACCCAGGCGGAGTACGCGTCTGCGGTGTCGAGGAAGTTGCCGCCCGCCGCGGCGTACGCATCGAGTACCGCGAACGACTGCGCCTCGTCGGCGGTCCAGCCGAAGGCATTGCCACCGAGGGCGAGCGGGAAGACCTGGAGGTCGGAAGAGCCGAGCTTACGGAGAGAAATCAAATGGATCAACGGAACCCGCCGCGCCCGCTATTCCGTCCAGGGGGCACCTGGAGGGCCCCGCACGGGCATCCACCGGGGCCTCTGCACGGGCATCCGCACCGGCATCGCAAGGACCGGGTGACAGCAGACCGGCAGCCCTGACGTCGGGGGGTGAGCGTCAGGACTGCCGGGGTTCAGGGGCCGGGGAACCGGCGCGGACTCAGACGGTGAGGCCCTTGTCGCGCAGCCAGGTCATCGGGTCGATGCCCGAGCCGTCCGGGGTGTGGACCTCCAGGTGGAGGTGGGGTCCGGTCACATTGCCGGTGGCTCCGACGCGGCCGATGGTGTCACCGGTGGTGACCTTCTGGCCGACGCTGACGTCGATCGACGACTGGTGGCAGAACCACAGCTCCGTACCGTCCTCGAGCTCCAGGACCGTGCGGTAGCCGTACGAACCGGACCATCCCGCCGACTTGATGGTGCCGGTGTGGACGGCCTTGATCGGCGTGCCGGTCGGCGCCGCGAAGTCGAGGCCGGTGTGGTAGCCGGAGGACCACATCGAACCGGCTTCGCCGAAGGTCGAGGTGATCGTGTACGAGGAGGTGGGGATGGCGTAGGAGGCGGCGAGCTTGGCGAGCCGTGCGGCCTCGGCCTTCGCCTTCGCCTCTTCCTCCGCCTTCTTCTTCGCGGCGGCGGCCTTGGTCTCGGCGGCGTCCTGCTTCGCCTTGGCCTCGGCGGCAGCCTTCTCCGCGGCGGCCTTCTCCTCGGCGGCCTTGGCCTCCGCGTCGGCGGCGTTCTGCTGCTGCTCGGCCTGCTGGAGGATGCGGGCGCGCAGCGCCTCGCCTGCGTCGGTGGTGCCCTGCTCGGCCTCGGCGGTGGTGATGCCGGCGCTGGTGAGCGGGGCGGCGGAGACCGCGGACTTCGCCTGGTCGGTGGCGGACTCGTCGGAGAACAGGGCGCCCACGCCGGGAAGGGACTTGGCGTCGGGGAGGTTGTCCGCGAGTGAGTCGGGAAGGGAGATGGAGACCGGCGGCTTGCTCTGCGCGGTGGCCATGCCGCCCGCACCTACGGCCGCGATGACGCCGACTCCGAGCACCGTGGAGCTGCGGGCGAGCCCGTTGCGCTGCTTGACGACGCGGTGCCTGCCGCGTACGGGGCGGACGGACTCCTCGGTGGGATTCCATTCCTCCCACGCCCGGTCGGTCTCACCGGAACCGTCGGCCGCGAACTCAGTGGTGAATTCGGCGCCGAAATCGGTTCGCTGCTCGGTTCCGTACTCGGTCGTGAAGGCGGAACCGAACCGGGAGGGGGCTTCGGGGGCAGGCTTGTTGGACGCCACGGGGGCGCACTCCTTTCCTTCCTTCTCGCCTACCGGGTTAGCTGACGGGTTCGGAGCAGGAAGGTCTCCTACGGATCCCTCTGCCTCTCGCGAGACACAGGTGTCCGATTCACCCCATGTAGGTGGTTCCCCGGTTCCCTTGCGGAATTCGGCGCTCGCGCACGGTGCCGCCACTGACGACGGCTGGGACAACCGCGCTGCGTTATCGAACGTTAATAGACAGACGGGTCCGATTCCAAGCCGTTCCCACTGATCGTTCATGGCCTTGGCCTGGACTTTACGGGACACAATCGGGCGGAAAGGGCGAGTTGACCGCTCCTCAGCCACTACCCGGTTTCTGACGTTGCGTCAAATGTTATGCGGAGCGGGGCCTTTCGGTTACGCACGGTGGCATCGCCCGTGTGGAGCCCCTTCACCGGCTCAGCTCTTCCTCACTCGCGTCCCGGCCCACGATCTTCACAGTCCTGCGCCGCTCCGGCTGCCCCTGCGCGGGACGTGCGACCGCGAGCAGCGCCATGTCGTCGGTGGACCTGCCGCCGGTGTGCAGCCGTACGTCGTCGGCCAGCGCGGACAGCAGCGCCTCGGGCGCGGGGAAGATCCGCCCGCGCAGCCGGGCCGCCGGATCGTAGAAATCTCCTTGGGTGTCGCGCGCCTCGGTGAGTCCGTCCGTGTAGGCGAGCAGCGTCGTCCCGGCGGCCAGCTCCCATACGTCGGCCCGGTCCGTCCACGCCCCCAGGTCCATGCCGAGCGGCAGCGCGGGCACCGTCGGCGCCAACACGTCCAGTTGGCCGTCGAGGTGGAGCAGCAGCGGCTCGGGGTGGCCTCGGTTGACGATCCGCACCTCGGCCGCACCGGGCGGGATCTCGGCGAGCACGGCGGTGACGAACCCCTCGACCGGATCGATCCCACCCTGCCGCGGCCTCTCCCGCGTCAGCGCCCGCTCCAGCCGCTGCGCCACGCCCTCCAGCGAATCCTCCTGCTCGGCGGCCTCCCGGAACGCGCCGATGACCACCGCCACCGTCGCGACCGCTTCGAGCCCCTTGCCCCGCACGTCCCCGACCACGAGCCGCACCCCGTACGGGCTCTCCGCCACGGCGAACAGGTCACCGCCGACGAATTCGTCCGCCTGGGCCGCCTCATACCGCGCGGCGACATGGAGTCCCCCGACCCGCTCGGCCGGGATCGGCAGCACGGCCCGCATGGCGGTCTCCGCGATGACCCGCGCCGAAGCCAGCTGCTCGTTGCCGCGCTGTACGACCCGGTTGATGACGACGGCGAGGACAGCGACCGTGATCACGGTGACGAGTTCGATGGACGGCACGACCGCCGGCAGCGTGCTGCCGGACAACCGCAGCGCGAGGATCGAGAGAACCGCGGCGATGCCGATCCGGACGGTGCTGAACAGCGAGAAGAACGGTGCGGCGATCAGCGGAGCGGCCACGAACATCGGCACTGCGGTGAAGGGCGGTGGGCTGAGGTAGTCGAACACCAGCCCGCCGACGATCATCAGGAACGGCAGCGCACGGACGAACCACCAGGCCCAGCCGCGGACCACGTCCCGCCCCCTGAGCCGCCCCCCGCGCAGTTTCTCCGCCATCCCCACCTGTGGTCTCCTGCCCGGCGCGCCCTGTGCTGTCCTGGGCAGGTGCGCCCTGTGGTCTCCTGCCCCGTACACGCACGGCTCTGTCCTGACCTGCACGCGCACGGCTCTGTCCTGACCTGCACGCGCACGGCTGAGGACGTGCGCCCCGCCTCCCAGGTTTGCCGGAGCGGCGTCGCGCGGCGACTGCTCATCGGCCAAAGGGACGACGGAAAACACGAATCAGGCCCGGCACGCTTTCTGCATGCCGGGCCTGATTCTTCAGTAGCGGGGACAGGATTTGAACCTGCGACCTCTGGGTTATGAGCCCAGCGAGCTACCGAGCTGCTCCACCCCGCGTCGGTAAACACAACTCTACGCCATCAGGAACTGACTGCTGACCAAGAAGGAATCCGCCGCCCGACCGAACGGTCCCGGCGTCTTTCCCCGCCCCGGCCCCGCCGGGTCAGTTCGAGTCAGTGATGCGCTGCGCCTGTTCTGCGTTGACCGCCGGTTTTCCCGCGCTCGCGCTGCGCTGGAGCGAGTGGAGGATGGCCAGCCCCTGGCCGACCACGCCCGCCGCCATCTCGTTGACCCCGTCGGTGCCGTTGAGCACGGTGAGGCTGGCCCCCTTCATCCCGCGGGCCGCCGCGTCGGCCAGCGCCGGCAGGTTCTCCACGATGCGGTTGGCCGCGATCAGCTCCTGGTTGCCGTCCCGGAGCGAGGCGGCGCGCGCGGTGTTGGCGTCGGCCTGTGCCTGGGCCAGCGTCCGTTCGGCGTACGCGCTGCCGTCGGCCTGGAACTTCGCCCGGTCGCGGTCGGCCTCGGCGAGCGTGCGCTGCCGGTACGCCTCGGCGTCCGCCGGACGCCTGACCTCCGCCTCCAGCCGCTGTGCGGCCAGCGCGGCCTGCCGCTCGGCCAGAGCGGTCTGCTCCTCGATGACCTCCTGCGACGCCCTGGCCTGGGCGAGCGGTCCGGCCTGGGCGGCGCGAGCGTTGTACTGCTCGGTCTCGGCGAGGAAACCGGCCCTTTTGATCGCGGTGTCCCGTTCGTACTCGGCCTTGAGCGCCGCGGCCTGCTGCTCGCGCTCGGCCGCTTCCTGGTCGGCCCTGGCCTGGGCGATCCGGGCCTGGCTGGCGACAGCGGCCGCGTGCGGGGCGGCGAGGTTGTTGATGTAGCCGGTGGCGTCGTCGATCTCCTGGATCTGGAGGGCGTCCACGACGATGCCGAGTTTCTCCATCTCGCCGTGACTGCCCGCGATGACCTCCTGGGAGACCCGGTTCCGTTCCCGGATGATCTGCTCGACGGTCAGCCCGCCGACGATGGAACGCAGGTGACCGGCGAAGATCCGGCCGGCGAGCTCCTCCATCTGGTCCTGCTCGGACAGGAAGCGGCGTGCGGCGTTGGCGATGGAGACGGTGTCGTCACCGACCTTGAAGACGGCGACCGCGCGGACGTTGAGGCGGATGCCCTGCTGGGTGACGCAGTCCTCGGTGATCTCCGCCTCGCGCAGCGCCAGGGAGAGCATGCGCGCCTTCTGCTTCACGGGTACGACGAAACTGCCGTGGCCGGTGACGATCCGGAACTGGGTGTCCTGAGTCTGCCGCTTCGATCCGGAGATGAGCATCGCCTCGTTGGGGGCGGGAACGTGCCAGAACAACATGAGCGAACTCCTGCCGTACGTCATTTCCTCTCGGCGTCGGGTCCCGCCTCCGGTTCCCTGGTCAGGACGGCAGGCGCTCGACCATCACGCTGCGTGCCGAGACCGAGTCGACGACAACGACACGTTCGTCCCTGTCGATCGACGTCGCCGACCATGCGGTGTAGGCCTCCGACCCACCCCGTACGGCCACCAGCACTTCGCCCGGGCCACCCTCCGGGATCGGCACGATAACGCGCCCGATCGCCCCGACCGGGCTCAGGCCGGACTCATCTGCGGCTCTCATACGCCCTCGCCCACGCCTCCCTCATGTTTCCAAGGTACTCCGCACCACCCCTCGGGGAACGGCCCCGGACGGCGATGAGCGGACGTCGATATGTGATGGTATGACTGATTCAGAATTCAGACATTCGACGCTGTGTCACAGCGACGACCAGGGAGCCGAACGTGGACGACTACCCCCTGCTCAATCTGTTCTGGACCATGCTCTGGTTCTTCCTCTGGATCATGTGGCTGTTCCTCCTCTTCAAGGTCATCGTGGACATCTTCCGCAGCGACGACCTCGGAGGCTGGGCCAAGGCGGGCTGGCTGATCCTGGCCCTGGTGCTGCCGTACCTCGGCGTCCTGATCTATGTGATCGCGCGCGGCAAAACCATGGGGAAGCGCGACCTCAAGGAGGCCCAGGACAGGGAAGCCGCCTTCAAGGCGTACGTGCGCGAGGCCGCGGGCACCGGCGAGAAGGGCGGCGGCACACCGAAGAGCGGCGGAAGCGTCGACGAACTGGCGAAACTCGCGGACCTCAAGGACCGGGGCGCGATCACGGATGAGGAGTTCCGGCAGGCGAAGACGAAGCTCCTCATCTGAGACCCGTGCCTCGTCCCTCCTCCCTCCTCCCTCCTCCCGGGCGTACTCCTCATCCCAGCCGTCCCGGCCTGCAGTGGACCGGGATCCGCTGGACGCGGTTGTTGCCGAAGCCGCCGCGGTTCCACGGCTGGGTGAGGGGCTGGACCCGGCCCGCCGCATCGGTGGCGCGGGCGGCGAGGACATGACTGCCGGGCGTGGCCGTCCAGAACAACTGCCACCGCTGCCAGGCCCAGAGGTGCACCCCCTCCCCGTCCGGCGCGGTGAGTTCGGCGTCGTACCAGGAGCGGCAGTCGTCCGTGGTCACCTCGACCCGTGTGACCGGCGGCCGCCCCGACCAGGCCCTGCCTTCCAGCAGCACGCGGCCGGGGCGGACGAAACGGATCCTGGACATGAAGTCCGGGCAGCCGGGCGGGATCATCAGCGCCCGTGGGGCGATCCGGGTGACGGGCTCGCCCGGATCACCGGGCTCCTGGTGGTAGCGGTAGGCCGTCGCCTGCTGGAATCCGGTGAACGGGGTGTCGGTGAGCCGGATCTCGCGCAGCCACTTCACATGAGCCATGCCGTACCAGCCGGGCACCACCAGCCGTAGCGGATGGCCGTGCTGCGGTGGCAGCGGCCCGCCGTTCATCCGGTACGCCACCAGCACGTCCGTGTCGTCGCCGGTGGCCACGTCCAGCGGCAGGCTCCGCCGGTAGTCCTGCTCGACGCCCCGCTCGACCCCGTGGTCGGCCCCGCTGAACACGACCTCGACGGCGTCCGGCTCGACCCCGGCCTCGGCGAGCAGCAGCCGCAGCGGCACCCCGGTCCACTCCGCCGTACCGACCGCCTCGACCAGCCACGGCTGGCTGACCGGGCGCGGGGCGAGCAGGGCCCGGCCGTTGCCCGCACACTCCATCGTGACGCGGAGGGTGACGGCCGGGAACGACCGCAGAGCCGCCACGTCCAGCGCCAGCGGTCTGCGGACCCGGCCGTGCACGGTGAGCTGCCAGCCGTGGGAGCGCGCGACGGAGGCGTCGGGGACGTACGGGATGTCGTAATGAACCAGTACGTAGTGCAGTCCGGGCGGAGTGAGGTCGTAACGCAGCGCCTCCAGCGGCAGACCGTGGTTGCGGGCCGCGAGCGCGAGTTCCTCCGGGCTGATGCCCTCGCCGGGCCCGGCGAGGCGCCCCGATGGGCTGATGTCGCCGGCAAAAGGCCCTGGGCGTCCATCCATGGCTTCATGGTGCGCCCGCCGCTGCCCGCCGCCCACCGCTCCCCGGCACCGCATGTCGCTCTTTGCGCGGCCCCGGGCGATTGCACGGCCCCCCGCCCGACGGCAGCGTGGAGAGGTCAGCGGTCCGCGCCCCGGCAAGGAGACGGCTATGGACGGCACCACTCTCGAAGCGATGCGGACCGCGCTGCGCGGCCCGGTCATCGGCCCGCAGGATCCGGAGTACCGCGAGGCCCGCACGGTCTACAACGCCATGATCGACCGGCGTCCGGCTGCCCTGGTGCGGTGCGTGGACGCGGCGGACGTCATGGCCGCGGTCGACTTCGTCCGTACCGAAGGGCTCGAACTCGCTGTCCGGGGCGGCGGGCACAGCGGCGCCGGACTGTGCGTGGTGGACGACGGTGTCACCCTCGACCTGTCGCCCATGCGCTGGGCGGACATCGATCCGAGCGCCCGGACCGCCCGCGTCGGCGGCGGCAGCAGGCTCGCCGACCTCGACCACGCCGCCCACGGCTTCGGGCTGGCCACCCCGGCCGGGATCCAGTCCACCACGGGCGTCGGCGGCCTCACCCTCGGCGGCGGCCACGGCCATCTCACCCGCAGGTACGGCCTGACGGTGGACAACCTCCTTGCGGCGGATGTCGTGCTGGCCGACGGCAGCTTCGTCCCCGCGAACGAGACCGAGAACGCCGACCTGTTCTGGGCGCTGCGCGGCGGCGGCGGGAACTTCGGCATCGTCACCTCGTTCACCTTCCGGCTGCACCCGGTGGACACCGTGGGGGTCGCGATCACCGTGTGGCCGGTCGACCGGACCCGCGAAGTCCTTCAGTGGTACCGGGACTTCCTGCCGCAGGCACCCGAGGACCTGAACGGCTTCTTCGCGGCGCTCAGCGTGCCGCCCGGTCCGCCGTTCCCGGAGGAGCTGCACGGTCAGAAGATATGCGGCGTCGTCTGGTGCTGGACCGGCGACCCCGAGCTCCTCGAAGAGACCCTTGAGGTGGTGAACGAACCGGGTCCGCCGGCCTTCCACTTCACCGCACCGATGCCGTACCCCGCACTGCAGAGCATGTTCGACGAACTGCTCCCGGCCGGCCTGCAGTGGTACTGGCGCGGCAACTTCTTCGACCGGATCACGGACGACGCCATCGACGTACACAGCAAGTACGCCGAGAACCTCCCCACCGATCTGTCGACCATGCACCTGTACCCGGTCGACGGAGCCGCCCACCGGCTCGGCCCCGACGACACGGCCTGGGCCTACCGGGACGCGGTCTGGTCCGGCGTCATCGCGGGCATCGACCCGGACCCGGACAGCGCCGAGAGACTCCGGCAGTGGTGCGTGGACTACTGGGAGGAGTTGCATCCGCACTCGATGGGCGGCACGTACGTCAACTTCATCGGTGCGGGCGAGACCCAGGACCGCGTCCGGGCGACCTACCGCGACCACTACGACCGGCTCGCGGCCGTCAAACGGGCCTACGACCCGGACAACTTCTTCCACGCCAACCAGAACATCGCGCCGACCGGGCGGATCTGACCGCCTCCGGTTCCGCGGTCGTGGGATGCCGTCCGGGGAGCGCGGCAGCCTCATGGGTGTTTTCGTCAAGTTGGTGGAGAATCGTCCCCCAAGGAATACGCGGAGCGGGGAGTGGCCGACATTTCGTACGCGGACATCACGGAGAGCGACTCCGAGATGGTCTACGAGTACGACCTGCTCCCCAGCGGCGCCTTGAGGATCCTGCAGGTGGCGAAGGGGGAAGCCCCGGTCGTCCATGCGATCTACGCACCGGGCCTGTGGTTCCGCGTCGAGGGGCAGTGGCACGGCAACACGGAATAGACGCGGATCGGATCCGCTTTGGACCGATTTGCGGAGTATCGTAGAGGCAAGGACGCACACTCTCACGTGTGGCGCCCTGGAAGGGTCGGCTCCGGTGGCGAGACCATCGGGGCCGCTTCCATGTGCGCGTCAGTCCGGTGAAGCGGGCACGATGCCCGTGTCCATGAGGATCTGCTCCGCGGACGCGCTGTTGCCGTCCTGCACGGCCATGGCCATCGCCGCCCGCGCGGCAGCGGCAGTGGCCTGCGAGGGGATCACCAGGAACGAGAAGTGGTCCTGATGACCACGGGTGACGATCATCGTGCTGTCGTCGACGGCGGACCAGTCGATACGGACGGTCCTGCCCTTGATCACGAGGTGGCCCGGCGCGTCGTCCCAGGCACTCGCATCCAGGCCGACCCGCGCGACGGGTCCCAGCCGAGCGGTCAAGGCATCGATCAGGTCAGGCAGTTGGGACGCCACGTGACGGGTACGCGGCCACCACGCGCCGTCGAAGGTCCCCTCACGGTTGGGGGTCATCTCCATCCGCAGCACCGCGACGCCAGGAACGATCGGCCGACTGCTCGTATCCGCGAGGAGCAGGTGCGGCGCCGGGTCATCGGCAGGGGTACGTGCGTGCACATCGGACGTCATGCCCTCACATCCCTTGCGTCGGGCGCGGCGCCTGGGCGACGACTTCTCGCAGGCGACGGTAGCCCGGACGGGCGCTGTGGCCGCCTTCGGAGTCCCAGACCGTCTCCCGGACGAGGTCCCAGTCGGCCTCGGCCGCGGCCCGGAACAACTCGGCCTCCCGCATCAGTCCGCTCGCGGTGATGCTTCGCGCCGGATCAGCGGCCGCGTTCATCAGCCAGGCGGCGGTGGCCGGGCCGGTCTGCGGCGGGATCACCAGCAGGTCCCAGCGGCCGGTGGCGTAGGAGAACAGCAGCAACTTGTTCGGGTCCTGTTCGGGCTTGAACCAGCCGACGTGGACGACATGCCCTTGGACGGGCACCTTCCGTGGGATCACGGGCCAGACAGTGGGGTTCACCGTCACGCGGGTGATCCGCCCCCACAGCGGGTCGAGCACCGCTGTCAGCGCGGGAAGTTCCGCCGTCAGATCGCGGGAACGCGGCCACCACGCGCCGTCCAGCAGAGCGGGAGCGGTGCCGGCCCGGGCCAGCGAGAGGCGCGGTGGCAACGAGGACAAAGAGAAGGTCCGGTCGTCGACCGCGGACGTGTACAGAATGGTCGCAGTCATGACACGAACCCTGCCCCGGGCCGGTGTGCACCGGCCCGGCGTTGCGAATCGCCAAGAACGCCACGGACTCGGAAGCTCGTGCACGGAATGTTCCTCGTTTATCCAGGATACTCCGGCGGGGCACCCGGCGGGGTGCAGCCGCCTCGCGGAAATGAGCTGCCCCCAACGGATCGAACGGCATGCCGGAAGCCTCCCTTCACCCCACCTGGAAGGAGCACCGCTCGTGTCCTCGTGACCGGCGATTCGTTACCCCCACCGTGATCATCTCTACCGTCGCCCGGCGCCTGGCCGCCGCCTCGCTGACCGCCGCCGCCCTGGCCGCCCCCGTGCTCATGTCTCCGCCCGCGCACGCCGAGTCCCGGGGAGCCATCCTCTTCCTGACCGTCTCCGGCAGCGACAACACCTGGATCCGCGGCATCGGCCTCCAGTGTCCGGCCTCCTCCCAGAGCATCTACCCGAAGGCGGCGCAGGCGTGCGCCGCGCTGGACAAGGCCGAAGGTGACTTCAACAGGCTGCCCGGCAACCCGCAACTGTGCCCGATGATCTACGACCCCGTCACGGTCACCGCGCACGGGACGTACAACGGTCACAGGGTGAACTGGCAGCGCACCTACCCGAGCGCCTGCGCCATGGAAGCGGCCGCAGGACCCGTCTTCGGATTCTGACCCGGGCTTCGCCCTCGAACGCCCTTGCCCGGCCCACGCGCCGGGCAAGGGCGTTCCGCTGCCCCGGCCGAGGGCGTCGGCGGCGCACGTATGGCGATGCTCACCCGCCGGAACGATCTCGCCGGTCAGCGCGAACAGTAGAGTTTCGGCTGCGTCAGCCCCCGAACACCGAGGTACCGGCCGTGATCCCCGCAGAGCCCGCACTACCCCCGCCCCCTGCGCCGACCGTGGTGGGGATCGGCGCCGACGGGTGGGAGGGGCTGCCGGAGAGCTCGCGTGCGGTGCTGCTCGACGCGCAGGCGGTGATCGGCGGTGCGCGGCAGCTGGACCTGCTGCCGCCGGTCTGTACGGGGCGCCGCGTGCCGTGGCCCTCTCCGCTGCGGCCTGCCGTGGCCGGTCTGCTCGACGCACATCGAGGGCTCCGGGTCGCCGTGCTGGCCAGTGGCGACCCCATGTTCTACGGCATCGGGCGCGCGCTCTGCGAGGAGTTGGGCGCCGGGAACCTCCGCGTCCTGCCGCATCCGTCGTCCGTCTCCTACGCCTGTGCCCGGCTCGGCTGGCCACTGGAGGACACCGAGGTCGTCACCCTCGTCGGCCGCCCGCCGGCCCGGCTGGCCGCCGCCCTGCACGACGGCCGGCGGCTGCTGGTGCTGAGCGCGGGCGCGGGCACCCCCGGTGACGTGGCCGCGCTGCTGTGCGCGCACGGCTTCGGGCCCAGCCGCATGCGGGTGCTGGAGCGGCTCGGCGGCGAGGCCGAGGCGGTCGTCACCGGCACGGCCGACGGCTGGCCGCATCCGCCGGGCGACCCGCTGAACGTCATCGCGGTCGAGTGCCGCCGCGCCCCGGACGCGCTGCGGCTCGGGGCCGTACCCGGACTCCCGGACCTCGCGTACGAACATGACGGGCAACTCACCAAGCGACACGTGCGCGCAGCCACTCTCGGGGCACTGGCCCCGGCCCCCGGCGAGTTGCTCTGGGACATCGGCGGCGGTTCCGGGTCGATCGCCGTCGAGTGGATGCGTACGCACCCCTCCTGCCGTGCCGTCACCGTCGAACGCGATCCGGTGCGGGCCGAACGCATCACCCGTAACGCGGACCGGCTCGGCGTCCCCGCGCTGCGTGTGGTCACCGGCCGGGCCCCGGAGGCGCTCGCCGGACTGCCGGTCCCGGACGCCGTGTTCATCGGCGGCGGGCTGACCGTGCCGGGGCTGCTCGACGCCTGCTGGGACGCGCTGCCGCCCGGCGGACGGCTGGTCGCCAACACCGTGACCTTGGAGTCCGAGGCGCTGCTCGCCGAGCGGTACCGGCGCCACGGCGGCGAGCTGGTGCGGCTCGCGGTGGCGCACGCCGTGCCGGTCGGCGGGTTCACCGGCTGGCGGCAGGCCATGCCGGTCACCCAGTGGTCCGTGTGCAAGCCCGTCGGCACCCCCCGGATACCGCCCTCACCGTCCTCATCAGGAGAGAACAACAGATGACCGTGTACTTCATCGGCGCCGGGCCCGGCGCCGCCGACCTGATCACGGTGCGCGGTGCGCGGACACTCGCCGCTTGTCAGGTCTGTCTGTACGCGGGCAGCCTGGTCCCCCGCGAACTGCTCGCCGAGTGCCCGGCGGACGCCCGTCTGGTGGACACCGCGCAGCTCAACCTCGACGAGATCACCGTCGAGCTGGTACGCGCCCACGAGGACGGGCACGACGTGGCCCGGCTGCACTCCGGCGACCCGTCCGTCTTCAGCGCGGTCGCCGAGCAGATGCGGCGGCTCGACGCGGCGGGCGTGCCGTACGAAGTGGTGCCCGGCGTACCGGCGTTCGCGGCGGCCGCCGCAGCGCTGAAGCGGGAGCTGACCGTGCCGACCGTCGGCCAGACCGTCATCCTCACCCGGATCGCCCACCGCGCCACCGCCATGCCGGACGGCGAGGACCTGGCGACGCTCGGGCGCAGCGGTGCGCTGATCGTGCTGCACCTGGCCGCCCGGTACGTGGACCGGGTGGTCGAGGAGCTGCTGCCGCACTACGGGGCCGACTGCCCGGCCGCCGTGGTGGCCATGGTGTCCCGCCCGGACGAGCTGATCCTGCGCGGTTCGCTCAGCGACATCGCCGGCCAGGTCAAGGCCGCGGGAGTCATCCGTACCGCAGTCATCATGGTCGGCCGCACGCTGGGCGCCGAGCAGTTCCGCGACAGCCACCTGTACTCGGCGGAGCGCGAGCGGCACGTCTGCTGACCCGGTCGCCCGGCCGGCGTCAGCGCGGCTCGCTGCGGCCCACGACGGTGCCCGCGCGGTCGATGCAGATGACGTCCACGGCCACCGGCGCCCCGCGCAGCACCGACAGCGCCTGGTCGCGGGCGGCCACCGCGACCAGGTCACCCAGCGGGACCCCGGCCGCCGCGCACAGCTGAAGGGCGGCCAGGCCCGTGTTGGCGTCCGCCACTTCGGCGGCCAGGGCCGCGTCCGCGCCGCCCTGCCGGGCGAGTCCGGCGAGGAACCCCTTGTCGACCTGCGAGCGGGCCGAGTGCAGATCCAGATGGCCCGCCGCAAGCTTCGACAGCTTCGCGAACCCGCCGCAGACCGTCAGCCGGTCCACCGGATGCCTGCGGACGTACTTGAGCACCGCCCCCGCGAAGTCCCCCATGTCGAGCAGGGCGATCTCCGGCAGGCCGTACTCGGCGACGACGGTCTTCTCCGAGGTCGAACCCGTGCACCCGGCCACATGCGTATGCCCTGCCGCCCGGGCCACGTCCACGCCACGGCGGATCGAGTCGATCCACGCCGAGCAGGAGTACGGGACCACGATTCCGGTCGTGCCGAGGATCGACAGACCGCCCAGGATGCCCAGGCGCGGGTTCCACGTCGAGCGGGCGATCTCCTCGCCGTGGTCGACCGAGACGGTGATCTCGGCGTCGCCCGTGGCCCCGTGCTCCGCCGCCACCCGCGCGATGTGGTCGCGCATCATCTGCCGGGGCACCGGGTTAATCGCGGGCTCACCGACGTCGAGCGGCAGACCGGGGCGGGTCACCGTGCCCACCCCCGGACCGGCCCGGAACACCACACCCGAACCGGGTGGCAGGCGGCGCACGGTGGCCCGTACCAGCGCGCCGTGCGTCACGTCCGGATCGTCGCCCGCGTCCTTGACCACGCCCACGGTCGCCCGCTCCCCGTCGAGCTCCTCCACCGCCAGCGCGAACGCGGGGGCCTGGCCCTTCGGCAGCATGATGGCCACCGGATCGGGGAAGTCGCCGGTCAGCAGGGCCGTGTACGCGGCGGTGGCTGCCGCGGTGGCACAGGCGCCGGTCGTCCAGCCGGGCCGCAGACCGGTGTGTTTGAGTTGAGCGCTGCGCCCGCCCTTCGCCTCACTCATGTCTGGACCGATCCCATGCACGTACTCGTCCTCGGTGGCACGACGGAGGCCCGCCGCCTCGCCGGGAGTCTGGCGGAGGCGCTCCCCGCCGGGGCCCGGGTCACCAGCTCGCTCGCCGGCCGGGTGGCCCGTCCGAAGCTGCCGCCCGGCGAGGTGCGGGTCGGCGGGTTCGGCGGAGCCGACGGGCTCGCCGAGTGGCTGCGTACGCACCGGGTCGACGCGCTCATCGACGCCACCCATCCTTTCGCCGGGACGATCAGTTTCCACGCGGCCTCGGCCGCCGCCGCCGCCCATGTTCCCCTGCTCGCGCTGCGCCGGCCCGGCTGGGTGCCCGTCGACGGCGACCGCTGGCATCCCGTCGGGTCGCTGGACGAGGCGGCCGCCGCCCTGCCCGCACTGGGCCGCCGCGTCTTCCTGACCACCGGCCGGATGGGACTCGCCGCCTTCGCCGGCCTCGACTCCCTGTGGTTCCTGATGCGGTCGGTGGACGCCCCCGACGGGCCGCACCCGGCGCGGATGGAGGTCCTGCTGGACCGGGGGCCCTTCACCCTCGACGGCGAGCGCGAGCTGATCCGCCGTCACCGCGTCGATGTCCTCGTCACGAAGGACAGCGGGGGCGACGCCACCGCACCGAAGCTGGCCGCCGCCCGGGAGGCCGGCATCCCGGTGGTGGTGGTCCGCCGGCCGCCGGTCCCGGAGGGCGTACCGGTGGTCGGCACGCCGGAACACGCGGTGGAGTGGCTGGCCGGCCTGCCGCTGTAGGACCGACCGGCCGGCCGGCACGCCCGAGGTCCGGTCGGCCCGCGCCGAGGCCGGCCCTCAGACCTCCGGGTACCGCCGCGGTGTCCACACGATCTGCCGGCCGTCCCCCCGCCGCACCGATCGCGTCTGCGAGGACCCGATCAGCAGGATCGTCCGCATGTCGACCTCGGCCGGATCCAGCTCGGCCAGCGTGACGATCCGTACGCTCTCCGCGGGGCCGCCCACGTCCCGGCCCACCACCACCGGTGTTTCCGGCGAACGGTGCTCCAGCAGCAGGTCGCGGGCCTTGCCGACCTGCTCGGCGCGGGTCCGCGAACCCGGGTTGTACAGCGCGAGCACCAGATCCGCCGCCGCGGCCGCGCGCAGCCGGGCGGCGATCACCTCCCACGGCTTGAGCCGGTCGGAGAGCGAGATCGTGGCGTAGTCGTGGCCGAGCGGCGCGCCCGCACGGGCGGCGGCGGCGTTGGCCGCGGTCACACCGGGCAGCACCCGCACGGGCACCTTCGCGTACGCGTCCTGCGAGGCCACCTCCAGTACGGCGGTCGCCATGGCGAAGATCCCCGGATCGCCGCCCGACACGACGGCCACGCGGCGGCCCCGGCGGGCGAGGTCGAGGGCGAACTCGGCACGCTCCGACTCCACCTTGTTGTCGGAGCCGTGGCGCAGCTGGCCGGGGCGGACCGGGACCCGGTCCAGATACGTGGTGTAGCCGACGAGATCGTCGGCGGCGGCCAGCGCCCCACGGGTCTCCGGGGTCAGCCACAGCGGTCCGGCAGGTCCGGTACCGACGACCACGACCTCACCGGTGCCGGCCGCGTCCGCACTCGCTTCCGGGCGGGATGCGCCGATCCGGCTGGGAAGCACCGCGACGGCGAAGTACGGCACGGAGTCCGGGTCGGTGTCCGCCAGATCGCCGGTACGCTCCCCGGCCATCGTGGCCCGCTCCACGTAATGCGCCTCGTCGAGCCGCCCCGACGCCTCGAAGGCGCGGCGCACAGCGGGGAACGTACGCCCCAGCTTCATCACCACGGCGGCGTCGGTGGCGGCCAGCCTGGCCGTCAGCTCCTCCTCCGGCAGCGTGCCGGGCAGGATCGTCAGCACCTCCTCGCCCTCGACGAGGGGGGTGCCGAGCCGGGCGGCGGCCGCGCTGACCGAAGTGACGCCGGGGATCACCTCGGTGGGATAGCGGCCGGCGAGCCGCTTGTGCATGTGCATGTACGAGCCGTAGAACATCGGGTCGCCCTCGGCGAGCACCGCCACCGTCCGTCCGGCGTCCAGGTGCACCGCCAGCCGGGCCGCGGCCTCGCCGTAGAACTCCTCCATCGCACCCCGGTAGCCCCCGGGGTGGTCGGTGGTCTCCGTCGTGACCGGGTAGACCAGCTTCTCCTCGATGTGGTCGGCGCGGATGTGCTCGGCGGCGATGGAGCGCGCGATGGACCGTCCGTGGCGGGCGCTGTGATAGGCGATGACATCGGCCTCGGCGATGGTCTGCACCGCGCGTACGGTCATCAGTGCGGGATCGCCGGGCCCGAGTCCCACCCCGTACAGCCGGCCCGTGTTCTGCTCGCTCACTCTTACTCTTCCTCGCTGGCGATCGCGTTGAGCGCGGCCGCGGCTATGGCGCTGCCGCCGCGACGGCCCCGTACGACCAGGTGTTCCAGACCGGACGGATGGTCGGCCAGGGCGTCCTTGGACTCGGCGGCTCCGACGAAGCCGACGGGCACACCGATGACTGCGGCCGGGCGGGGAGCGCCCTCCTCGATCATCTCGAGCAGCCGGAACAGTGCGGTCGGCGCGTTGCCCACGGCCACCACCGCCCCCTCCATGCGGTCCCGCCACAGCTCCATCGCGGCGGCGCTGCGGGTCGTGCCCAGCTTCGCGGCGAGATCGGGGACCGTGGGGTCCGACAGGGTGCAGATGACCTCGTTGTCGGCGGGCAGCCGCTTACGGGTGACCCCGCTGGCGACCATGGCCACGTCGCACAGGATCGGCGCACCGGACCGCAGTGCCCGGCGGGCACTGGCCACCACGCCCGGGGTGAAGCCGATGTCGCGTACGAGGTCGACCATGCCGCAGGCGTGGATCATGCGGACTGCGATCTGGCTGATGTCGGCGGGCAGGCCCGCGAGATCCGCCTCGGCGCGGATGGCGGCGAAGGACTGGCGGTAGATCGCCGGTCCGTCCTTCTCGTACTGGAACACGGTGGTTTCGCTCTCTCCGGTCGGTGGGTGGTCGGGCTGACGGACTGCGGGGCCCTGGGGCCGGTGGTTCAGCTACAGGTGCGGCGGGCGGCCGTCACTGCGGCGGCCAGGTCGGACGGGCTGCCGTGGACCGTCACGGGGCCGCCCCGCACGTCGCCGCGCACCCGGGACACCTCGTGCCCGCCGGGGACGGCGACGACGTCGACCCAGGTGCCCTTGGGGTGGCCGCACCGGCGTTCACAGCCGGACCAGTGCACAGGGAGTCGCGCGGTGCCCGGTTCCCCGGCCGTCACCACGGCCTCCGCGTCCCCCCGTACATCGGCCAGGGACTTCGCACAGCCCGGCCGGCCGATGCAGGCCCCGACCCCGGTCCACGCGGAGTCGGGCCCGACGACCAGTCCGGCCGTGCCCCACTCGGCCAGCCGCGCGGCCGCCTCTTCGCGCGCCACACCTGTCACGACGACGCTCCGCCAGGGGGTCAGCCGCACCTCACCGCCCGCGCGGGTCAGGCTCTCCCACTGCGTGCCGGTCAGCCGCCCGAGCGGCACACCCGCACAGAGCGCGGCCGGGCCGGAGGTACCGCGGGCGCCGACGAGTCCGTACCCGGGCTCCTGCGCCCCCGTCGCCGGTGTTTCGTGCTCCACGCGGGCCGTGTCAACTCCCGCCGCACGCAGCGCCGTTCCGGTCATCTCCAGCAACTCTTCGGAAGAAAGCGGAAGTTCGGTCACCCGCCAGGCGCCCGCCTCCCGCGCCACGTCCAGAAACGTCTCGGCGGCCAGGAGCGCGGCGCGGGGCGCATCCACCGCGGAGACCCTCAGATCCGCCCCCGCAGTCCCGACCCGCAGCAGCGCACTCCCGTCGCTCCGGCCCAGCAACGTCACATCCGCACCCAGGGCATCCACGTCACCCCGGCCGTCGTCGAGCGCGAACAGAAAGCGGCCGGACAACCCGGCCGCTTTGTCACTTCCGCACAACAGCTCGTCCAGCGCGGTCAGCCACGGCCGGACGTCCGACCGGCCCCGGCCGTCGAGCCCGGAGAGCGGGGAGGCCACCACGTTACGTATCCGCTCATGGCGCCAGGACGGCAGCAGCCCTGCCCCGCCGAGGAGTTCCGCGAGCCGTCCGCCGCACTCCTGGCCGAGCCCGCGCAACTGGACATTGCCCCGCGAAGTGAGATGCAGCTCACCGTCGCCCAACTCCCGTGCGGCCTCCCGGAGCACGTCCGCCTGCCGGATGCTCAGCACACCACCGGGGATCCGCACCCGCGCGAGCGCGCCGTCGTCCGCCCGGTGCAGCCGCAGCGACCCCGGGCAGGCATCGCCACGTTCCCGGGACGGGGACTCCCCCGGGGACGACGTCGGGGTGGGCGAAGTGGACATGGCGGCGAGCATACCGACCATCATCCTGAGCTGTATGAATCCCATCCGATGTATGACCCTTACTATGCCTAGCAGCGGGCCACCCGGTCCGGCATCGCCAGAAACGGCGACATGGGAGGAAGCCCGGTGCGAGTCCGGCGCGGTCCCGCCACTGTGAGTCCGGCTGCAACGGCCGGGCGAGTCAGGAACTCCTGTCGTCCGACACCGCCCGGGGCGTGGACACCCCGAGGAAGGCCCGACGCCGCATGATCCTGCTCCTGTCGACGTCCGACACCGACCTGCTCAGCGCCCGCGCCGCGGACGGTCCGGTGACCTACCGCTACGCCAACCCCTCGCGCCTGCCGCTCGACGACCTCCCGGCTCTCCTCGACGGCACCGACCTCGTCGTCGTACGCCTCCTCGGCGGTGTCCGTGCCTGGCAGGAAGGGCTCGACCACCTCCTCGCCACCGGCAGGCCGGTTGTCGTCCTCACCGGCGAACAGGCTCCCGACGCCCAGCTGATGGCCGCCTCCACCGTGCCGATCGGGATCGCCGCCGAGGCCCATGCCTATCTGGCGCACGGCGGCCCGGCCAACCTGGACCAGCTGGCCCGGTTCCTCTCCGACACGGTCCTGCTGACCGGCCATGGCTTCGAACCCCCGGCGCCTGCCCCGTCCTGGGGTCCTCTGGAGCGCACCGCGCGCACCACCGCAGGCCCGGTCATCGCGGTGCTCTACTACCGCGCCCACCACATGAGCGGGAACACCGCGTTCATCGACACGCTCTGCCGGGCGGTCGAGGACGCAGGCGCCCGCGCCCTCCCCCTGTACGTCGCCTCGCTGCGTACCCCGGAACCCGAACTCATCGACGAACTGCGCGCCGCCGACGCCATCGTCACCACGGTCCTCGCCGCGGGCGGCACCCGGCCCGCCGAGGCGTCCGCGGGCGGCGACGACGAGTCCTGGGACGCGGGCGCGCTCACCGGGCTCGACGTACCGATCCTGCAGGCGCTCTGCCTGACCGGCTCGCGCAGCGACTGGCAGGACAACGACGAGGGCGTCTCCCCGCTCGACGCGGCCAGCCAGATCGCGGTCCCCGAGTTCGACGGCCGGCTGATCACCGTCCCGTTCTCCTTCAAGGAGATCGACGAGGACGGCCTGCCCGCGTACGTCGCCGACGCCGAACGCGCCGCCCGGGTCGCCGGAATCGCCGTACGCCACGCGCGGCTGCGCCACATCCCGGCCGCGGACAAGCGCCTGGCACTCGTCCTCTCCGCATACCCGACGAAGCACTCCCGTATCGGCAACGCGGTCGGTCTCGACACCCCGGCCAGCGCCGTCGCCCTGCTGCGCCGACTGCGCGCCGAGGGCTACGACTTCGGCCCCGCGGCCGACCTGCCCGGCCTGGTGTCCGGCGACGGCGACGAGCTGATCTACGCCCTGATCGAGGCCGGCGGCCACGATCAGGAGTGGCTGACCGAGGAGCAGCTGGCCCGCAACCCGGTCCGGATCCCGGCCGCCGACTACCGGCGCTGGTACGCCACCCTCCCGCACGAACTCCGCGACGCCGTCGAGCGGCACTGGGGCCCGCCCCCCGGCGAGATGTTCGTGGACCGCTCCCGCAACCCCGAGGGCGACATCGTGCTCGCCGCCCTGCGCCGCGGGAACCTGCTGGTCCTCATCCAGCCGCCGCGCGGCTTCGGCGAGAACCCGATCGCGATCTACCACGACCCCGATCTGCCGCCCTCGCACCACTACTTGGCCGCGTACCGCTGGATCGCGGCGGACCGGGACGACGCCGGCTTCGGCGCCGACGCGATGATCCACCTCGGCAAGCACGGCAACCTGGAGTGGCTGCCCGGCAAGAACGCGGGCCTGTCCGCGGCCTGCGGCCCGGACGCCGCACTGGGCGATCTCCCGCTCGTCTACCCGTTCCTGGTGAACGACCCGGGCGAGGGTACACAGGCCAAGCGCCGTGTCCACGCCACCCTGATCGACCACCTCGTACCGCCGATGGCCCGCGCGGACAGCTATGGCGACATCGCACGCCTGGAGCAGCTCCTCGACGAGCACGCCCAGATCGCTGCGATGGACCCGGCGAAGCTGCCCGCGATCCGCGCCCAGATCTGGACCCTGATCCAGGCCGCCAAGCTCGACCACGACCTGGGGCTCGACGACCGCCCGGACGACGAGGGCTTCGACGAATTCATCATGCATCTGGACGGCTGGCTCTGCGAGATCAAGGACGCCCAGATCCGCGACGGGCTGCACGTCCTGGGCGGCGCCCCGGCCGGCCCGGACCGGGTCAACCTGGTCCTGGCGATTCTGCGCGCCCGCCAGATCTGGGGCGGTACGGCGTCGCTGCCGGGGCTGCGCGAGGCACTGGGCCTCGACGAGTCCGCCGCCACCCGCACCACGGCGGACGAGGCCGAGGAGCAGGCACGCGCCCTGGTCCAGGCGATGGAGGACGCGGACTGGGATCCGTCGGCGGTCGCGGCCGTGGCAGCGTCCCACCCCCAACCGGTACGGGACATCCTCGACTTCGCAGCCCGCGAGGTGGTCCCCCGGCTGGCGGCCACCACAGCGGAACTGGACCACACCGTCCACGCCCTGAACGGCGGCTTCGTCCCGGCGGGCCCGTCCGGCTCCCCGCTGCGCGGCCTGGTCAACGTCCTGCCGACCGGCCGCAACTTCTACTCCGTGGACCCGAAGGCGGTCCCGTCCCGCCTCGCCTGGGAGACCGGCCAGGCGCTGGCCGACTCGCTCCTGGATCGCTACCGCACCGACAACGGCGAATGGCCCACCTCGGTCGGCCTCTCCCTGTGGGGTACCAGTGCGATGCGTACGTCGGGTGACGATGTCGCCGAGGCACTGGCGCTGCTCGGCATCCGCCCCGTCTGGGACGACGCCTCACGCCGTGTCACCGGCCTGGAACCGATCGACCTCGCCGACCTGGGCCGCCCGCGCATCGACGTGACCCTGCGCATCTCCGGCTTCTTCCGCGACGCGTTCCCGCACACCATCGGCCTGCTCGACGACGCGGTACGCCTCGCCGCATCCCTCGACGAACCCGCCGACCACAACCACATCCGCGCCCACGCCCAGGCCGACCTCGCCGAACACGGCGACGAACGCCGCGCCACCACCCGTATCTTCGGCTCCCGCCCCGGTACGTACGGAGCGGGCCTCCTCCAGCTCATCGACAGCCGCGACTGGCGCACCGACGCCGACCTCGCCGAGGTCTACACGGTCTGGGGCGGCTACGCCTACGGCCGCGAACTCGACGGCCGCCCGGCCCGCGACGAGATGGAGACGGCGTACAAGCGCATCGCCGTCGCCGCCAAGAACACGGACACCCGCGAGCACGACATCGCGGACTCGGACGACTACTTCCAGTACCACGGTGGCATGGTGGCCACCGTCCGCGCCCTGCGCGGCACAGCCCCCGAGGCATACATCGGCGACTCCACCCGCCCGGAGACGGTCCGCACCCGCACCCTGGTCGAGGAGACGTCCCGCGTCTTCCGCGCCCGCGTGGTCAACCCCAAGTGGATCGAGGCGATGCGCCGCCACGGCTACAAGGGCGCCTTCGAACTGGCCGCGACGGTCGACTACCTCTTCGGCTACGACGCGACGACGGGCGTGGTCGCCGACTGGATGTACGACAAGCTCACCGAGACGTACGTCCTGGACCCGACCAACCGCGAGTTCCTCCAGCAGGCCAACCCCTGGGCCCTCCACGGCATCGCGGAACGCCTCCTGGAAGCCGAGTCCCGCGGGATGTGGTCCAAGCCGGACCCGACGGTCCTGGAGGCGTTGCGCCAGGTGTTCCTGGAGACGGAGGGAGACCTGGAGGACGAGGGCTGAGGCCCGACGGGCGTGGTGGGACTTCCCGGACCCGGCCTCAGCGGCGGGACATGTACAGGTCGAGTGCCTTGTGCAGGAGCCTGTTGAGAGGGAAGTCCCATTCGCCGAGGTATTCCACGGCCTCACCACCGGTGCCGACCTTGAAGCGGAGCAGGCCCATCAGGTGGTTGTCCTCGTCCAGGGTGTCGGTGATGCCGCGCAGGTCGTAGACGCTCGCACCGAGTTCGTGGGCGTCGGACATCATCTGCCACTGGATGGCGTTGTTCGGCTGGACCTCGCGCTTGCGGTCGGTGGAGGCGCCGTACGAGTACCAGACGTGCTCGCCCACGGTCAGCATCGTCGCCGCCGCCAGAACATCGCCCTCGTGATGGGCGAGGTAGAGCCGCATCCGGTCCGGGTCCTCGGCCGTGAGTGCGGTCCACATCCGCTGGAAGTAGGCCGCCGGGCGGGGGATGAACCGGTCCCGCCGGGCGGTCTCCACGTAGAGCTTGTGGAAAGCGGGCAGGTCCTCGTAGCCGCCCCGGACGACTTTGACGCCGGCCTTCTCGGCCTTCTTGATGTTGCGGCGCCACTGCTGGTTGAGACCTCGCTGGACCTCTTCCAGCGACTTGCCCGCGAACGGCACCTGGAATACGTACCGCGGCTGACCGGCGGCGAAGCCGTCCTCGCTGCCGGGCTCGGTCTGCCGCCAGCCCATCGCACGCAGCCGGTTCGCGATGTCGAAGGCCCGTGGCTCGCGGGCGGTGGCCTCGGCGTCCCCCAGCCGTCCGGCCTGCGGGTCGGCGATCGCGGCCTTGACGGCCTCCGCACTCCAACGGCGGGCGACAACGGGCGGGCCCATCTTCACCGAGAACACCCCCTGCGCCTTCAGGTGGCCGAGCATCGGTTGCAGCCACCGTTCCAGATCCGGCGCGGACCAGTCGATGAGCGGCCCTTCGGGCAGATAGGCGAGGTATCGCCTGAGCTTCGGCAGCGGCCTGAGCAGGACCAGCCCCACGCCGACGAGCCGATCGTTCTCGTCGAGCCAGCCCAGGCTCCGTGCCTGCCAGTCCGGCTTCACGTCCCCCCACGAGGGAACCTGCATGTGGCTCGCGGAGGACCGGTCCCTGACGAAGGCCAGGTGCTCCTCGCGGGTGATCGCCTTCAGGCGCAGACTCATGCGCAGTGCTCCTTCGTCCGGGCGCATCAGCCTACTGAGATGCACCTCACATCGACGGCAACCGGCTCGCCGCCGCGGAGAAGAGGCAGCAGGACGCAGGCGTGATCACTCGGCCGGGTGGACCCGGCCGGGCGGCCGCCCGTCGCGCCTACAGCGTCCGGGGAACTCGGGATCATGCGCGGGTGATCTTCGTGAACCGCCGCTCCGTGCGTCGCCCGCGTGGCCCGCTGGCCCCGATCGGTCTCGGTGCCCTCGCCGTCCTGTCCCTGCTGCCGGGCACGCTGCCCGCCGCCGCACAGCCGGTGGCCGCCACTCGGCCCCCCGCCGCAGCGCCCCTGCCCCCGCCCACGCGCGGGGAGCGCCTGACCTCCGCGCGGCTCGCCGCGATCCGGAACGATCCGGCCGCGCTGAGTGCCTTCTTCACGGCACTGCCGAAGGGAGGGGACCTGCACAACCACCTGTCCGGCGCCGTCTCGACCGAGTACCTGATCTCGCTCGCCGCGGAAGACGGTCTGTGCATCGACGAGAAGACGCTGACTGCGGTGCCGCCGCCGTGCGGGCCGGGCCGGCGACCGGCGTCCGACGCCCTGACCGATGCCGCTTTCCGCCGCGCGCTGCTGCAGGCGTGGTCCATGCAGGACTTCCCGCCGGACCGGTCCGGGCACGACCACTTCTTCGACACGTTCGGGAAGTTCGGCGAGGTCACCTGGCGCCACCGGGGCAAGCTGCTCGCCGATGTGGTCAACACCGTCGCGAGGCAGAACCAGTTCTATCTGGAGACGATGGTGACCCCGGCGTCCGACGCCGCGAGGAAGCTGGCCGACGAGGTCGGCTGGGACGAGGACCTGGCGAAACTGCACAGCAAACTGCTGGCCGGCGGCAAGCTGGACGAGCTGGTCGCCGAGGCGGGCCGGGAGACGGACGAGTCCGACGCGGAGTTCCGTACGGCAGCGCAGTGCGGCACGCCCCGCGCGGAGGCCGGCTGCCGGGTGCCGGTGCGGTGGATCTCGCAGGTGTCGCGCGGAAGTTCACCCGAACGGGTCTTCACTCAGATGGCCCTGGGGCTGCGCCTCGCCGAGCGGGACAAGCGGTTCGTCGCCGTGAATCCGGTGCAGCCGGAGGACTGGGACAGCTCCCTGCGGAACTACAGCCTCCAGATGCGGATGCTCGACTACCTGCACCGCGTGTATCCCCAGGCACACATCACCCTGCACGCAGGCGAGCTGTGGCCCGGCCTGGTCAAGCCCGAGGACCTGGCGTTCCACATCGGTGAGGCCGTGAACGTCGCCCACGCCGAGCGCATCGGCCACGGTGTCGACCTGGTCCACGAGGACAACTGGCAGCGACTCGCCCGCACCATGGCCGACCGGCAGATCGCGGTCGAGGTGCCGTTCACCAGCAACGCGCAGATCCTCGGGGTCAAGGGCGCCGACCACCCCTTCACCACCTACCGCGCCTACGGCGTGCCCGTCGTGCTGGCCACCGACGATCCCGGCGTGTCCCGGATCGACATCAGCCACGAGTACCGGTACGCCGCCACGACGTACGACCTCGGCTACCGCGAGCTGAAGGACCTCGCGCGGGCCTCCCTGGAGTACGCCTTCCTGCCGGGCACCGGCCTCTGGCAGGGCAACCCGACCCGGAACGGCTACCGTCTCACCGGCCCCTGCCGCCACAACAGGCCCGGTGCGGACAACCCCCGGCAGCAGTGCCGGCGACTCCTGGACGCCAGCACCAAAGCTCGGGTCCAGTGGCGTCAGGAGGCCGCGTTCGTGGACTTCGAGCGGCGGTTCGCCACCACCACGGCAGGCTGACGGACACGTCACACCCGGTCGTAGCGTGCTCCCTCGAGTCGTCGTTGCCGATCAGTCGATGACCAAGATCGACGAGATCGACGAGAACTTCCGGGAGACGAAGAAGGCAGCGCAGGCCCGGACGCTGCGTGCCGAGCCGCGCCGCGAGCCCGGCCGGCGGGCGCCCGCGCGGGGTCGGTCACTGGTCACCGGCGTGCGGCGACGACCTCGCGGCCGCGGTCGGAGTCGGGGAACCGGTTGATCATGCTGCGCAGTTCCTCGGCGTCGACATTGGCGCCGAAAGGCTCGGTTCCGGGCTCGAGGCGTATGCCGTCGGCGAGTGCGCCGGCGACGACGGGGTCGAAGCCGAGCACATCGACGATGTCCGCGACGCTCGCCAGGTCCGCCGAGTGGTCGCCGGCGAGGGCGATCGCCTTGCGGCCGGGGGCGCCGGCGGGTCGCGCCTCGTCGTCGAGATCGTGGTAGCCCATGTGGTTGAAGGCTTTGACGACTCGTGAGGTGGGGAGGAACTCCTGCACGATCTCGCTCGTGGAGGTGCGGGGGTCGGCCAGGTCGTCGCGGATGCCGTCGATCTCCCACCAGTAGTTCATCGCATCGATGACGAGCTTGCCGGCCAAGGCCTCGACCGGGAGATTGCGATGCTTACCCAGAGGGAGGGCCAAGATGATGACGTCCGAGTTGCGGGCAGCATCGGCCGCTGTGGTGGCGATCGCTCCGGGCGCGAGTACGTCGATGGTCAGGGCGATCTTGTCGGGGTCGCCCGATCCTGCGATGAGGACCTCGTAGCCGGCGGCGATGGCGAGCCGGCCGAGCACAGTACCGACTTTTCCGGCACCGAGAATGCCAAGGCGTAGCGTCCCGGATGCGATCGTGGTGCTCATGCCGATACTCCTTCTACCGCAGGATTGTCAGTTTTGCCAGAACTCCCAGTAGGTCTCGACGGCCTCGGCGTCGGTTTCGGCGACCAGGCCGAGCGAGTGCTGGGCGATGGGCTGCTCGGTGTGCCCGAACTGCTCCAGGGACCGCAGGTAGAGTTCGACGTGACCGGCGAACCGCTCGGGTCGGCCGCCGATGATCGCCAGCATCAACGGCAGGCCGTGGCGGGCGGCACGAACTACCGAGCCCGGGCTGCCACCCACGCCGATCCACGTCGGGATACCGCCGTCCGGCATCCGTGGATGCAGCACCACTTCGTCGAGCGGCGTCCGGAACCGGCCCGACCACGTCACGGCGTCCTCGTGCTGGAGTCGCAAGAACAGGTCCAGCTTCTCCTCGAACAACTCCTCGTAGTCGGAGATGTCGTAGCCGAACAGCCCGAACGACTCGATCGCCGACGCCTGGCCCAATACCAACTGGGCGCGGCCGTTGGAGACCGCGTCGACCGTCGCGAAGTCCTGATAGACCCGTACCGGGTCGTTGGTCGACAGCACGGTCACCGACGTGCCCAACCCGATCCGGTCCGTCTCACGGGCGATCGCGGCCAGGAGCACGGGGGTGGCCGAGTCTGTGTGCCCCGCGCGGTAGTGCTCACCAACGCTGAACATGTCCAGACCGACCGACTCGGCCAGCTTGGCCTCATCGAGGAGAAGTCGAATCGTCTCGGCGTCGCTGAGCACCCGGCGATCCGTGCCTTGCGTTGCGAACTCACCGAAGGAGTTCAGTCCGAACTCGAAGCGACCCGCCGAGGTCGGCGCTGACTGTGTCTCGGAAGTCATGGCGTACTCCTTGCTTGTGCGGGTGACCCGCTCAATTGTTTAAACAACATGACTGCGCATACATTTGGACGGAGGTGAGCACCCTTGGCCGGGATCGGTGGGTCACGTGTGTGCTGGACTCCGGACCGCGGGCCGAACGCCCGGATCCCGCTTGTTGAGGTGTCTTGTCAGCGCGGCCACCGCGTCTCGGCCGGCTCGGTTGGAGCCGACGGTGGACTGGGAGGGGCCGAAACCGATCAGGTGCACGCGGGGCTCGTCGGTGACCTGGGTGCCGACCAATTGGATGCCGCCCCGGTCGTTGCGCAGGGCGAGGGGGTCCAGGTGGCCGAGGGCGGCTTTGAATCCCGTGGCCCATACGATCGCGTCAATGGGGGTGAAGGAGCCATCCGCCTCGCGGACGCCACCGGGCTCGATCGAGGTGAACATGGGGCGGCGTTGGAGAGCTCCGCGTTCCCTGGCCGCGCGTGCGTAGGGCGTCCAGGCGAGATCGGTGTAGGAGACCACGCTTCCAGTGGGTTTGCCCGCTTCGACGTCGGCGACGACCTTGGCGATGATCTCGCGTCCTACGACCTCGGAGTTGAACTCGCCTTCGCGGAAGACCGGCTCGCGTCGGGTGTACCAGAACGTCGTGGCGACCTGGTTGATCTCTTCGAGCTGTTGCAGGGCGGAGATACCGCCGCCGACCACGGCGACCCGCAGCCCCGCCAATTCCTCCGCGGAGACGTAGTCGTGGGTATGCAGCTGGCGTCCGGTGAAGGTCTCCTGGCCGGGGTAGTGCGGGCGAACGGGGTTGGTCCAGGTGCCGGTGGCATTGATGATCGCCCGGGCGCTCCAGGTTCCGTGGCTGGACTCGACCACGAGCCCACCCTCTGGATCGGTGTCGGCGCGACGTACGGTGGTGACGGTCACAGCACGCAGAATCGGCAGCTCCGCGGCATGCTCGAAGTCGGCGAAGTAGCGCGGTACCGCAGTGCGGCTGGGCTCGTCGGGGTCGATGGGCGGCTTGGGGTAGCCGGGAAGGTCGAAGATCCCATTGACCGTCGCCATCCGCAGCGACTCCCAGCGGTGCCGCCACGCCCCTCCTGCCGCCGGTTCGGCATCAAGGATGACGAACGTCCGGCCACCATCCGGTTCCACCAACGCACTCGTGAACCCACGCCGCTTGAGGTGATAACCGGCCGACAGCCCTGACTGGCCGCCCCCGATGACTACCACCGTTGCCGATCGCAGTGGCCCGCTCGCGGCTGCGTCGGGGTCCAGGCGCCCGTGCGGCCCACTCGGGTGATCGTCAGCGCTCATGGGCCCGGGCGTGGTTGCGCGGCTGCGATACGCCACCGGCGGCCAGCCGCATCAGGTCGGTGTCGAAATCGACGTCGGCGGCCGTTCGCTCGGCGCGGGTGGCGTTACCACCGAACTGGTGCTGGTAGCCGGACCAGTTGCCCTCGGTCACCTGGCGGGCCGTGCCGTTGCTCAGGAGCGCGGAGAGCTCGCCGGCGGCCCGTGCGATGCGTTTGCCCAGGTCGGTCGAGCCCCAGTCCTCGGGTGCGGCATACAGCGACGTGGGCACGGGGATCGCACGCAGGAACGCGAACAACGGCCGAAGATGGTCGTCGACAACCATGGCGTGTCGGGCGCTGCCTCCGGTCGCGGCCAGGATGACGGGCGTGGCGATCAGCAGGTCGTTGTCGATCAGGTCGGCGAAGGACTTGAACAGCCCGCTGATCCCGGCCTTGTAGACCGGGGTGGCGGCGATGACGGCGTCGGCCTGGGCAAGCTGCTCGATGGCGGCCCGGACCTTCGGGTTGGGCATGCCGGAGACCAGCGCCTGGGCGATGTCCACGGCGAGCGGGCCGAGGTCGATCGAGCGCACCGCCGCCGTCGTGCCGGAGTCGCGCAGGGTGTCGATCGTTTTCTGAGCAGTGCGGTCGGCCAGCAGCCGGGTTGACGACGGGTCGCTCACGCCGGCGTTCACGACCACGATCGTCACCGAACTGGTCGACGGTCGTGTGGTCGGATCTGTGGAGGTGGGATTGCTCATGCTGTGTTCCTCGCCGGGTTCTTCGAGACTGCTCTCGTGTGATGGCTGGAGCCGGACGGTGGCGCTGCGGCAGTGAGCGCCCTACCGAGTTCGCGCAGGGTCTTCAGCTGCTCGGGGCTCAGGGCCCGTGTCATGGCGGTGGTGACGTGCTTGGCGTGGGCCCTCCCGATGTTCCGCTGGACCTCGCGGCCCTCGGTGGTGAGGACGATCCGGCAGGCGCGGGCGTCGTCGAGGTCGTCGTGACGTTCGACGAGGCCCCTCTTCTCCAGCCGTGCGACGAGCCGGGAGACTCCGGCCTGGGTGAGGAGGGCGTCGTCGATCAGGTCGGTGATCCGCAGGCCCTGCTCCGCTCTGGCCAGGGCGTAGAGGACGCCGTACTCGCGCGGTGGGAAGTCGCCCCAGTCGCCCTCGTACTCGAACTCGCGTGCCAGCGTCGCCTGGGCCCGGAACATCGCTTCCCAAGCCTCGTTCGCCAATCTGGTGATGTCGGACATCAGAACGCCACCGGGAAGCCGGCTTCGACCGCAGGGTCGCTGTCCTGGTAGGGCGAGGTGCCCGACAGGTTGTCGCCCCGGTTGGGGTTCGGTCGCGGCCGGCGAGGCTCGGCGTCGCCGTACTTCGCCTTGACCAGCGAGGCGTGCGTGGGCGCGTCGGGAACATCCGGCTTGCGCCGCGACTCCAGCTCCTTGCGCAGCACCGGCACCACCTCGGTGCCCAGGATCTCCACCTGTTCCAGGGCCAGTTCGACGGGCAGCCCCACGCTGTCGACGGCGAACAGCTGTCTCTGGTAGTCGCCGAAGCCCTCCCGCCAGGTCAGGACCTTGTCGATGACTTCCTGCGGGCTGCCCACGGTCAACGGGGTGGCGGCCATGTGGTCCTCCAGCTTGGAGCCGCGGAAGACCGGATAGTTCTCGAAGTAGGGCCGGAACGTGTTGATCGCGTCCTGGGACCGCTTGGCGATGAACGCCAGCCCGCCCAGACCGACGATGGCCTGGTCGGCGGTGCCGTGGCCGTAGTGCTCGAACCGCTGCCGATAGAGGTCGACCAGCGGCTTGAAGTGGAAGTTCGGAGCGAGGATGTGGTTGGCGAAGAACCCGTTGCCGTAGTACGCCGCCTGCTCGGCGGTCTCGGGCGTGCGGATGGAGCCGTGCCACACGAACGGCGGCACGTCGTCCAGCGGCCGCGGCGTAGAAGTGAAGCCCTGCAGCGGCGTACGGAACCGACCCTCCCAGTCGACCACGTCCTCGCGCCACAACCGATGCAGCAGGTTGTAGTTCTCCAGGGAGAGTTGAACGCCTTCACGGATGTCCTTGCCGAACCACGGGTAGACCGGAACCGTGTTTCCGCGCCCGAGCATCAGGTCCAGCCTGCCGTTCGCGACGTGCTGCAGCATCGCGTAGTCCTCGGCGATCTTCACCGGGTCGTTGGTGGTGATCAGCGTGACCGACGTGCTCAGGATGATCCGCTCCGTCATCGCCGCGATGTGCGCCAGCAGCGTCGGTGGGGACGACGTCACGAACGGCGGGTTGTGGTGCTCACCGAGCGCGAACACGTCCAGACCGACCTCGTCGGCACGCTGGGCGATCCTGACCGTGTTACGGATCCGCTCCGCCTCGCTCTGGGTGTATCCGGTGGTCGGGTCGGGGGCGATGTCTCCGACGCCGAAGATGCCGAACTGCATGATGCGCTCCTCGCTGATGCATGACTTTGGATGCATCTCAACAATATGACGCCGCATGCATTTCGTAGCTCGATGGCTTAGCGATCCTGATCACATCCATGAGTTCGGCACGAGTGCCGGACTGATGCCACATGCCGATCACTCCCCGCACCTCGGGCGGTGGACGATGGCGGCCTCGACGTCTGCGCGGCTCTGACCTGCGCCCTTCGGAGGTCTCGGCGAGATCGGCTCCGGTCGACGTTGCGTGCGGGCAAGGACGACGAGGTCGGTCTGCACGGGTGACGTGATCGGCATGTGGCGCTCCCGAGTCGGCTTCGCGACGGGCGCGCTCGCAGACGACGCGGCCCGCGTCACCCACAGCCGGGGGTCCGCAGAAGCGCTGAAGGGCGTGTAGATGTTCTGGGCGCCAGGCATCCGGACACGATCGACAGCCGTGGCCGACTGGCCGAGGCGATCGCGCAGCAGCGGCAGCGCTGGCCTCACGAGGCAACCGAGTGAGCCGCCTGGCGTCACGCCCACCCACTGCAATGCCCCCTTCCTCGAGATGACATCACCGAGGAAGGGGGCATACCTGTAGGCCGCGTGGGACTCGAACCCACAACCAACAGATTAAAAGTCTGCTGCTCTGACCAATTGAGCTAGCGGCCCGCGCGCCCCAGCATAGCCGTACGGCCAGGCTGTCCTCGCGGCCTTATCCACGAGGCCGCCGGCCGAGCCCTGCTCCTCGCCCCGATCAGCTGTTGCAGAGCTCTACAACCCAGATGCAAGCGGGCAACTCGGGCAGCTCCCGTGACTCGACGGCGCCCCGGCGGTCCGGCCGCCCGGTCGACCCGATGAATAAAAGGTCCGCTGCTCTGCCAATAGAGCTAACGGACCTCGGCGATTCACCCCTGAGCACAGCCCGCCGCGGCCCGGCCGCCGATCGGGTATCGGCCGCCGGGCCCGTCGAGCCGTCATCGGAGGTCGTCAGTCCGCCGCCATGTCCGCGCTCGTGCGTTTGTGATCCGGATTGAGGAACCAGTGGCGCGCCGACGCGAACCACCACGTCGCCGCGAACCCCAGGACCGCCAGGACCGCGATCGGGGCGTAGTTGAACGTCTCCCAGGTGACCGCGGACAGCTGCGGCAGCATGAAGAGGACGGTGATGACGACCACCCACACCACCGCGACGATCCCGACGGGCCGGGACCAGCGGCCGAGGTGCCAGGGGCCCGGGGTGAAGTCGTCTCCGCGCAGGAGGCGGAGCAGGGTGGGGATGACGTACGCGATGTAGAGGCCGATCACCGCGATCGAGGTCACTGCGGCGTACGCGGTGACGTTGATCAGGTACGGAAGGCCGAGGAGCAGTGCCCCGGTCGCGGCCAGCCAGACCGCGGCAACGGGGGTGCGGGTACGGGGGCTGACCGTGTGCCAGACGCGGGAGAACGGGAGTGCGCCGTCCCGGGAGAACGCGTAGATCATGCGGCTGTTGGCGGTCACGGATGCCATCCCGCAGAACAGCTGCGCGCCGATGACGACCAGCAGCAGGAGCTTGCCGGTGGTGGCGCCGAGGGCGTCCAGGAGGATCTGGGCGGGCGGGGCGCCGGTCGGGGAGTTCAGGGCTCCGTCGTACGACTGGATGGCGAAGGTGAAGCCGAGGAGGAGGACGAACCCGGCGATCCAGGAGGTCCAGATCGACTGGACGATGCCGCGCGGACCCGCCGTCGCCGCGTCGTGGGTCTCCTCCGTCATGTGGGCGGAGGCGTCGTAGCCGGTGAAGGTGTACTGGGCCATCAGGAGCCCGATCATCACGACATAGAAGCCGCTGCCCCAGCCGGTGTTGTTCACGAACTCGGTGAAGACGAACGAAGCCGACTGATGGGAGTCCGGCACGAAGGTGAGCGCACCGACGATGACGGCGACCCCCAGCACGTGCCACCACACGCTCACGCTGTTCAGGATCGCGACGATACGGACGCCGAACGTGTTCAGGAGTCCGTGCAGCAGCAGGATCGCGGCGAACAGCACGATCGTACGACCGGGCGTCACCGTGAAGTCGAACTGAAGATTCAGGTAGGCCCCGAGGAAGGACGCCGCCCCGAAGTCGATCCCCGCGGTGACGGCGACCTGGCCGAGGACGTTGAACCAGCCCGTGAACCAGGCCCAGGCCGCCGCCGAGCGCGGCGGGGCCAGCCGGTGCGCCCAGAAGTACAGGCCCGCGGAGGTCGGGTACGCCGAACAGATCTCCGCCATCGCCAGGCCGACGAACAGCGTCATCAGGCCGACGCCGACCCAGCCCCAGGTGATGACGGCGGGCCCGCCGGTGTTCATGCCGAACAGATACAGCGTCAGGCAGCCGGAGAGCACCGAGATGATCGTGAACGAGACGGCGTAGTTGGAGAAGGCGGACATACGCCGGGCGAGCGTCTGCGTGTACCCGAGCTGCGCCAGACGCTCCTCGTCGGAAACGCCCGGTGGCGGCTTGTCCTCGCTGATGTCTGTTGTCATGACCCCAGCGATGCCCTCGCCCCGGCGTACGCATGCCGCCGCCGTGGTTACGACTGGGAAAACATGGCGCACGGCACGTGGGGCGCAGCCCGCAGGCTGCACCCCACCTCTGCTCGTGCCCAGCGCTCAGCTGATCTTCGAGTACTTCTTCCAGCGCGTGTCGGCCAGCTTCTTCGGCGCCGAGAAGCCCCCGGTGTGGTTCGCGTTGTAGAGGTACACCGCGCCCGCGGACGTCCGGGCGAGGATGTCCTGCCGCCCGTTGTGGTCCATGTCGCCGCTGCCGACGATCGCGTTGTACTTGCCCCAGCCCGAGCCGATCTTCGTCCTTGGCTCGAAACCACCCTTGCCGTTGCCCCGGTAGAGCCAGAGCACGCCTGCGCTGTCCCGCGCCACGATGTCCGCGCGGCCGTCGCCCGACAGGTCGCCGCGTCCGGCGATGGCGGTGTACGTCTTCCAGGTGGTGACCTTCGTACGGCCCGCCAGGGAGCCGTCGCTCTTGCCGCGGTGGAGCCAGACCACTCCGGAGGTGTCACGGGCGAGGATGTCGGGCAGGCCGTCGCCGCTGAGATCGCGGGCGGCCACAATCTTGTTGTACTGGGACCAGCCGGTGCCCAGTTTCACCCTCGGGGCGTCGCCGACCTCCATGTAGTCGAGCGGATTGGGAATGCGGTAGAGCGTGCCGCCGGGGGTACGGGCGAGCAGGTCGCCCTTGCCGTCGCCACCCATGTCCCCCAGCTCGGTGAGGTAGTTGAAGTCGTCGTCCCAGTCGAGCATCGAACCGGCATCGTCGACGTAGCAGCCCGCGAGCTTGCCCTGCGCGTTGGTGGTGCAGAGGTCGATCTCGTCGCTGGGTTCCCGGGCCAGGACCGATCCGCTGATCCGCACGTCGAGATCGACATCGCGCGTCCAGTCGGTGATCGTGGCCCGGTAGGACGAGATCCTGGTGTACAGGCGTACACCGCCCCGGACGCACCCGGTGGCCTTGGTGGCCGATACGGCGATGAGCTTGCCGGCGCCGACAAGTGCGCCGCCCGCGTCGCCGAAGCACTGGTCGTCGTCCGCGACGGGGGCAGCACCCGGCGCCGGTACGGTGCAGAGCGTTCCGCTCGGCAGCGTGCGTCCGAGCAGAGTGGTGCAGTCCGCCCCGGACTTGAGGACAACCTGTTCGGAGTGTCTGGCACGCGGCGCCCCGTCCAGGTCGAATCCGGCCCACGAGTAGAACGTCGCCTTGGCACCGGCGGCGTACAGCGCCGTATCACTCGACGACGCCAGTACCGGCTTGCCGTACGAGGACGGCGTCTGCCGGACCGCGACCGCCACCGCCCCCTGACGCGTGTTCGTGTCGTACTTCGGGTGGGAGCGGTAGCGCGGACTGCTGCTGCCTCCCGAGAGCTGACCGCTCTGCAGGCTGTAGTCCCACTCCATGTCCGCATCGCTGCGTCCGGTGAAGCAGTCGGGCGTGGCCAGGGTCCGGGTCTTGGACAGCGTGATGCCGGTGCAGGCCCGGTGGGAGCCGTCCGCGTCGTCCGCGTAGTAGAGCGGGATGAGCCACGAGGGGACGGTCGTGGCCGCCTGGGCCTGCGGCGCGGATCCCAGCAGCCCGGCAAGCACCGCCCCGGCCGCGGCCACAGTGGTGAGAGCCCGGCCACCACCACGCATCATCCACATCAGAAGACCCCCTTGTAGGCCTGCCACCCGGTGGCAATTTTCGTGCGCGAGCCGAACGACCCCTTGCCGTCCCCGTTGTTGCGGTAGAGATTGCCGGAGCCGTCCCGTTCGACGAGGTCGGCCTTGCCGTCACCGGTGATGTCTCCCACCCCGACGACGACGTTGTACGAGGCTCCCCACGCGGAGAAGACCTTCACCCGGTCCTTCAGCGCGCCGGTGGCGGTGCCGTTGTACCGGTAGAGCGTCCCGTCCTTGTGGCGGGCCAGTACATCGCCGTACCCTTCACCGTTGAGGTCTCCCGCACCCACGATCTTCGTGTAGCCGCCCCACGCCGAACGGATCTTCACGCCGGCCTTCAGCTTGCCGTGTCCGTCGTTGGCGAAGAGGTAGATGTCACCGGTGGACGTCTTGCGTGCAAGCAGGTCGGTACGGCCGTCCCCGGTCAGATCGCCGGGCGCCGTCAGCACGTTGTACGCGTTCCAGCCCGTGCCCAGAGAGGTGTGGCTGCTGGTCGGCTTGTACGAGTCGCCGCACTTGCCGGCGTACCGGCGCAGCTCTCCGTTCGGCACCCGTACGAGCATCTCGGAACACCGGTCGGTGCCCATGTCCCCGAACGGGACGGCCACCGTGCCCGCGGGCCAGCCGGAGGCTGACCGCTTCCCGTCGAAGGTGCCCTTGCCCTCGGTGTAATGAAGGGTCAGGTCGCCGGAGGAGTTGAGCGTGACCAGCTCACCGAAGGTGTAGCCGCCCTGGTCGTGGTGGCCCTGCAGGCCGCCGCTGACCGCGATCTTCCCGCTGGTGGTGTACGTGCCGTCGCCGTCGGCGGCCTTAGCGCTCAGCGTCCAGGTGTGAGGGCCGTTGAAGGAGTAGCCGCCCGCGTCCGTCCTCCCGTCCCACTCGACCTTGACCTCGGCGCCGGAGTCCCCGGCAAGCGTGCGGACCGTGCGACCGAGCGCGTCCTTGACCGTGAAGGTCCACCTCGCCGGCTTGTTGAGCTGCCAGGTGCTGTCCCAGTACTGGCTGCCGTAAATGTTCTTGTAGTCGAGATAACCGTCGCCGAGATCGGACTCGATCTTCGCCAGCGGTTGTGCGGGCACACCGCTCTGCACGAACCGGATCGCGTTGTCCGGGCCGACGTACGCGATGTCCCCGCCGAACTTGTCCACGGCCCAGGTCAGCCGTCGCTGGTCGGCGGTGCTGCCCGCAGGCAGATCCGCGATCTCCCGGGGCGCCACGGCTGTCCCGGTGTGGAAGTCGGTGAGCATCAATTTCCCGGCGGACCGGTCGTGCTGTACGAGATAGCCGTCGCCGACGAGTGCGGCACCGGACGGAACGGTGAAGCTCTTCTTCGCCGTACGGTCGTACACACCGGCAGGGCCGCCCGTCCCGCAGTTCCAGTAGAGCCAGCGGCCGACGGTCTGCAGTTCCTTGACCACACAGGGCGCGCCGGTGGCGAGCGTCTCGACGGTCTTCTTCTTTTCGAGATCGATCGCGGTAACGGCTCCGGCGGTGGAACTGGACGTCCACAGCAGGGCTCCCCATACCGAGGCAGCGCCGATGGACCGGGTCATTCGGACATTCGTCGAGCGGTATTCGGAAACGTCGTCGATATATTGCTTTCCGGTCGACGCGGCGTTGTAGACGAAATAACGTCCGGTGACGTCCACGAACTGGCCACCCGTGACCGCGGGTTCATCGGCCGAGTGATAGCTGTTGGCCGTCAGCCAGATCTGGGCGCGCTCCACGCCATTGTTGACGAAGAAGCGGCCCACATGGCCGTTTCCGGTGGCGCGCAGCGGCACACAGGAACCGGCGTCGCACGGCACGCGCTTGATCTGGGCGCCGTTTGCGTAAGTGCCGGCGTATCCCATGGAAGTCCGGTCGCCCACCGTCGCCCCGTCTTGGGCAACCTGGCGCGCGAAGACCAACTGCTCACCGCTCGGCGCGATTTCCACCGTGTTCAGCGTTCCGCCGGCGAAGTCGATGCCCCAGACCCCGCCCGTCTGTACGGGGGTCGGCGTGTCCGCGGCACTGGCGCTCGACATCGTGCCGAGTCCGGCCGCGACCACGGTGAGAGCGGCCAGGGTCGCGCGACCGCGCCCGACGGAACGGCTGCGTACGAAAACAAGGCGTGCCAAGAGGGCCCCTCCCCGATATGCCTGAAAAGGCATGAATGACACAGGGAGTCAACGGCGGCCTGCCGCAAAGGAATCGGGCAAAGCCCCCCGGCCGTGCGCCTGTCCATGCCCTGTGCAAGTTGCCGGATATTAGCAGCCGTTCCGCTTGTGACGTAAGCGAAAAGAAAAGCGGGCCCGTCCGAAAAGGACGGGCCCGCTTTCAGCAGACCTTCAGCAGGTCTTCACTGCACTCAGCCGTTGCGCTTCCAGCGCGGCTTGTCGTCACGACGGCCGAAGGTACCGGTGTTGGTGCCGGTGCCCGTGCCACCGCGGTGGTCGTCGCGGCGGCCGGTCGGACGGTCGCTGCCACCGGAGCGGAAGCCACCGGCCGGACGGTCGTCACGACGGTCGCGGTTGAACGGGCGGTCGCTGCCACCGGAGCGGAAGCCACCGGCCGGACGCTCGTCACGACGGTCGCGGTTGAACGACGGACGGTCGTTGTCACGGTTGAACGACGACGGACGGTCGTTGTCACGGCGGAAGCCACCGGACGGACGGTCGTCACGACGCTGGAAACCACCACGGTCACCACCACGCTCACCACTGCGGTCGTCACGACGGTCGCGGTTGAACGACGGACGGTCGTTGTCACGGTTGAACGACGACGGACGGTCGTTGTCACGGCGGAAGCCACCGGACGGACGGTCGTCACGACGCTGGAAACCACCACGGTCACCACCACGCTCACCACCGCGGTCGTCACGACGGTCGCGGTTGAACGACGGACGGTCGTTGTCACGGCGGAAGCCACCGGACGGACGGTCGTCACGACGCTGGAAACCACCACGGTCACCACCGCGGTCACCGCCGCGGTCACCGCCGCGGTACCCACCGCGGTCGCCGCCCCGGTCGTCCCGGCGGTCGCCACCGCGGCTGTCGCGACGGTCGAAGTTGCCGCGGTCGTCACGACGGTCGTCACGCGCGGCAGGCTGCTCCGGTACGGACACGGCGGCCTCGATCGCGGCCTCCGCCTCGGCGGCCGCCTCGGCCACTGCTGCCTCGGGGTCGTCGCCCCGCTCGCGCGCGGCACGGGCGACCAGACGGTCGGCCTCCTCGCGGAGCTCACCGGCACGGCGCTGGACGCGCTCCAGCTGCTTGGTCAGGTCGGCGACCTCACGCTCCGCCTGCTTGGCGGCGTTGTTCGCGGAGTCGGCCTGGACCTCGGTCAGCGAACGGGCACCGGTGATCTCGGCGACCTCCGGCTCGAAGACGCCCGCGCCCTGCACGATGTGACGGGAGGCGTCGACGCCCGCGTCCTCCATCAGGCGGAAGATCTGGCGGCGCTGGTGCGGCAGCGCCAGCGAGACGACGACACCGGACTTGCCGGCCCGGGCGGTACGGCCCGAACGGTGCAGGTAGTCCTTGTGGTCACCGGCCGGGTCCACGTTCAGCACCAGGTCGATGCCGTCGACGTGGATACCGCGGGCGGCGACGTCGGTCGCGACGAGCGCGTTGACGTAACCCTTCTTGAAGTCCTCAAGAACGCGGGTACGGGCGCCCTGCGTCATGCCACCGTGCAGCGCGTCCGCCTTCACGCCCGACTCGATGAGCTGCTCGGCGATGCGGTCCGCTCCCAGCTGGGTACGGACGAAGATGATCGTGCGGCCCTTGCGGGCGGCGATGGCGGAAGTGACCGGCGCCTTGTCCTTCGGCTTCACGACGAGGACGTGGTGCGACATGGTCGTGACGTTGCCCTGGGCGCTGTCGACCTCGTGGCTCACCGGGTTGTTCAGGTAGCGCTTGACCAGCGTGCCGATCTCGTTCTCCATCGTGGCGGAGAAGAGCATGCGCTGACCGCCGACCGGAACCTGGTCGAGCAGCTCGGTGACCTCGGGCAGGAAGCCCAGGTCGGACATCTGGTCGGCCTCGTCGAGGACGGCGACCTGGACGTTCTCCAGGGAGCAGGCGCCCCGGTTGATGATGTCGCGCAGCCGGCCCGGGGTGGCGACGAGGACGTCGACACCGCGCTCCAGCGCGTAGATCTGGTTGCCCATCGACGTACCGCCGCAGACGACCTTCATCTTCAGGCCGAGCACATCGCCGTACGGCTGCAGCGCGTCCGCGACCTGCATCGCGAGCTCACGGGTCGGGGTGAGGATGACCGCGCGGGGCTTCTTCTTCTCGGTGTGGCCGCCGGCCAGCGTGGCCAGGGTCGGCAGACCGAAGGAGAGCGTCTTGCCGGAGCCGGTACGGCCACGGCCCAGGATGTCCTTGCCGGCCAGGGCGTCCGGAATGGTCGCGGCCTGGATCGGGAAGGGCGAGGTCACACCGTTCTGCGCGAGCTTGCGGACGATGCCCTCGGGCAGCCCCAGGCTCCCGAAGGTGACGGTCGGCTCGGCGTCCTCAGCATCGGCGGAGGCGTCGGCGGGAGTGGTGTCGGTGGGAGTGGTGTCGGTGGGAGTGGTGGCCTCGGTGGAGTCGACGGTCTCGGTCGACTCGGACACCTCGGTGGCCTCGGCCACTACGGCCTCGGCTGCGGTGACAATCTCGTCGTTCTCGGGCATGACGGTGTTGTCAGAGCTGAAATTGGACATGCGAAATGCGAAACCTTCCGGAGTCTCGGCACGCGCCCATAACTCCGTGATTCGCAATTTCGACCGCCTCAATGCGGTCCAGCCACGGCAAGGGAGAGTACGCGCCACACGGCGCTCTTCTGTGTCGGCGCCGGGCAATGGGATCAAACGATCTACTACCATACGCACCCCCACCCACATTGCGCAAACCGCGCGTCCCGAACCGCCGGCTACACCGGCCCCACCTGCGGTGATACCTCGGGCGTCCGCATGGCCTCCAGTCCGTCCGGCACGCTCATCGCGTTGCTACGGAGCTGTGCGGCCGGCGACTCGGACGGCCCCGGAGGCGGATCCGACGGCTCCGGATCGGGCGTGCTCGACGGCTCGGGGGTGGCCGGCCCGGACGGTTCGGAAGGCCCCGAAGGCTCCGACGACGGCCCCGGCGGCTGCTGCGGCCCGCCGGGCCCCTGCGGCGAGGGCGTCGGCAGGTGCCCTCCCCGCGTCGGCAGCGGACCGCCGGGCCCGGCGGTCGCCTGCCCGCCGCCGGGAGCTGCCGAGGCGCCCGCAGAGGCGCTCGGATCCGCCGATTCGGGGGACTCCCGGTCGGAGTGAGCCTCGGCGCCGCTGCCGGTTCGGGCCCGGCCCGTACCGGCCACCGTGGAGCCGTCCGGTTCGGTCACCGAGCCCGTCGGCCGGGCCGACTGCGACGGGACCGGCTTCCCGCCGTCGTCGCTGACGCTCATGCAGCCGGTGGACGTGGCGATCGTCACTGCGGTGACGGCTGCCCATCGGACAGGGACGGACAAGACGGGCGACTGGCGCACGGGCGGCACCTCCGGGAGGCGGGGCGGGAACAGACGGGAGGGGACGCTGTGCCCAACTCCCGTTCCCCCGCAAGGGACACGCCCCGCACCCCGATCCCGGACGCCGCTACGCCCCGCCGGCCCCGAACAGCCGTTCCCTCTCCACCCGCCGGCTCAGCCGTAACCCAGCGCGTGCAGCCGCTCGTCGTCGATGCCGAAATGGTGGGCGATCTCGTGGACGACCGTGATTTCCGTCTCGGCGATCACGTCCTCGTGCGACTCGCACATCCGCAGCGTCGGCCCCCGGTAGATCGTGATCCGGTCCGGCAGCACCCCGGCGTACCACTCACCGCGATCGGTCAGCGGCGTGCCCTCGTACAGCCCGAGCAGCCCCGGATCGCCGGGGTCCGGTTCGTCCTCGACGAACACCGCGACGTTGTCCATCAGCCGCGTCAACTCCGGCGGAATGCGGTCCAGGGCCTCGGCGACCAGTTCCTCGAACTCTTCGCGCGTCATCTCCAGCACCCCGCCATTGTCACGTAACCCCGGCCGCCCGGCCCCCGGCCGGCGCTCCCCGTCTCCCCTCGCCCCGCATGGCCGCCCCGCTCCCCGGGCATACGCGCCCAATGCCCCGCGACCCGTTCCGCGCAGCAGCAGCCGCCCTGGCCGGAGTGACCGCAGCAGCCGGCGCGGTGGCCCGCGCCCTGCGCCACCACCACTCCCGTCCCGCCGACACCGGCAACACCCTCACCCTCGCGCCCTCCCCCAGCAGTGCCTCGCATCCTTACGCCCGCGCGCTGGGCCTGGTCGCCGTCGTCGTGTTCGGTGCCTGGCTGGGGCTGCTGATCGTCGGCAGTGTCCGTACGCCCGTCGGGCCCATGGACACCACGATGGCCCTGCGCCCCTCCCTCACCGGCGGCACGAAGATCAATGTGGCTCCGCTCGGCGCCCTGGAGCTGGACTCCCACATAGCCCCGGTCCGTCTCGACGTCGATATCGACCGCCTCGACCCGGTGCGCTCCCAGGCCCTGGTCCAGCACCCCGAACGGCTCTCCGGGCTCCAGCAGGAGGTCACCGAGGACGTCTCCGCCGGCGCCCGCGATCTCGCTCTGCGCTCCTGCACGGCCGTCGTCTCCGGCGCCACCGCGCTGGGCCTCGCCGTCTACCGCCACCCGCGCCGCGCCCTGGCCGCCGGAGGGCTCGCGCTGGCGCTCCTGGCCGCGTCCGGCCTCAGCGCGTACGCCACGTGGAACCCGAAGTCCGTGCTGGAACCCAAGTTCTCCGGGCTGCTCTCCAGCGCTCCCTCGGTGGTCGGTGACGCCCGCTCGATCGTCACCGACTTCGATGTCTACCAGCGCGAACTGGCCCGGCTCGTCACCAATGTGACCAAGCTGTACGACGCCACGTCGACGCTCCCCAGCTACCGGCCGGACCCCGCCACCCTCCGCGTCCTGCATGTCTCCGACATCCACCTCAACCCCGCGTCCTGGCAGATCATCGGATCGCTGGTCCGGCAGTACGACATCGACGTGGTCATCGACTCCGGTGACACGATGGACCACGGCTCCGCCGTCGAGAACGGCTTCCTCGACCCGATCCGCGACCTCGGCGCGCCCTACGTCTGGGTCCGCGGCAACCACGACTCGCGCATCACCCAGAAATATCTGGAGCGGTTCAAGAACGTGCATGTGCTGGACGACGGCCGGGCGGTGAATGTCGGCGGGCTGCGGGTGGCCGGCATGGGGGACCCCCAGTTCACCCCGGACCGCTCACTGCCCGCCCAGGGCGCGGCCGCCGAGCGGATGGCGGGCATGCGGCTCGCCTCCGCGCTGCGCGACCAGGAGCAGGCCGGCACGCCGGTCGACATCGCCGTCACCCACGAGCCGGACGCGGCCCGCGAGACGGACGGCACGGTTCCGCTGGTCCTCGCCGGCCATGTGCACCACCGGCAGAACGAGCTGATGAGATTCGGCACCCGGCTCAAGGTCGAGGGCTCCACGGGCGGCGGCGGGCTGCGCGCCGTACAGAACAAGAAGCCGGAACAGGTGCGGGCGTCGGTGCTCTATCTGGACCGCGCGACCCGCCGTCTGCAGGCCTGGGACGAAATCACGCTGGGCGGGCTCGGCCTGACGTCGGCCGAGGTCAGCCGCCATCTGCCGGAGGGGAACCAACCCGGAGCGACCCCTTCGCCTATTCGGTTTGGCTGACACCGAAACGCCGTAGTACAGTCTCCGACGTGCCCAAGGGCGCCGGTCAGGGCTTGACCGTTCCGAGACCCCAGAGGTTGAAGAAGAAGCGGAACCTCTTGAGGGGAAGCGGAGTCACATGCTTCTCACGTCCCTCAGCGGGGCGATAGACGCAGAAGTAGCGACACTAGCAGTTTTGCCCTCATCGTCTAGTGGCCCAGGACGCCGCCCTTTCAAGGCGGTAGCACGGGTTCGAATCCCGTTGGGGGCACGCACCACCTTGTGCGACACTTAGTCACACAACAGCTTGGTCCTGTGGAGCAGTTTGGAGTGCTCGCCACCCTGTCAAGGTGGAGGCCGCGGGTTCAAATCCCGTCAGGACCGCTGCAGCTCGTAAGTGCTGCGTGGCTGGGTAGCTCAGTTGGTACGAGCGATCGCCTGAAAAGCGATAGGTCGCCGGTTCGATCCCGGCCCCAGCCACCTCTCGAAGGCCCCGTCCACCGGATGGGGCCTTCGTCGTGTCAGGTTTCTTCCCGGTCCGTGGAGTTCACGTCCCGGCGGCGCCACGCCCGTACCCCGAGAACCAGCAGCACCACCGCGACCGCAGTCACCAGGGCAGTCGCGTCCGGCACCTGCTCACCGATGCGCCGGGCCCACTGTTCGACGGCGAACGAATCGTCCACATCCAGCAGTCCGGGCAGCGCGGTCGTCCCGTCGTAGGCGAGGAACAGCGCACCCAGCCCGATGAAGAACAGTCCCGACAACAGGGTCGTGGTGTGCAGCTCGAAACGGCCGAGCCGGAACGTCCGACCGCGCAGCCACGCCCGGCGGCCGAGGTCGAAGCGCTCCCAGAGCAGCGCGAGCAGAAACAGCGGGACGGCCATGCCCAGGGCGTAGGCGGCGAGCAGCAGTCCGCCGTAGACGGGGCTGCCGCTGACCGCCGCCACCGTCAGGACGCTGCCGAGGATCGGCCCGGCGCAGAAGCCGGCCAGGCCGTAGACGGCGCCGAGTGCATAGACCGAGAGTGCGGTCGTCGGCCTGATCCGGCCGCTGAGCGCGGCGATCCGGCGCGAGGCGAAGCCGAGGCCCACGATCTGCGCCGCGCCGAGGACGATGATCAGCCAGCCGGCGCCGAGGACGAGCTGGTCGCGGTGGCTGTAGAAGAGCCGTCCGGCATACGAGCCGGCGGCGCCGAGCGGCACAAGGGTGGTGGCCAGACCGGCGTAAAAGATGCCGGTACGGGCCACCAGCCGTGCGGCGGAGTCGATGGAGTAGGCGAAGAAGGCGGGCAGCAGCAGGGCGCTGCACGGACTGACGAGAGCCAGCAGCCCGCCGAGCAGGGCGGCGAAGTAGCCGATGTCCGAGGTCACTTGTCGGCGCCCTTGGCGTCCTTGGTGTTCCTGGCCCGGTCGGCCGCCGCGTCGATGGCCTGGGTGAAGACCTCCATCGGCTGGGCGCCTGCGATCGGCCGGCCGTTGATCAGGAACGACGGGGTGGAGGTGGCACCGATCCCGTATCCCTGCTCCTGGTCCTTGCTCACCGCGGCGGACGCGGCTGAACTGTCGGCATCGCGGGCGAAGCGGTCGAGGTCCGCCACCCCCGCCTGCCGGGCGAGGGCCTTCAGCCGGGCCTTGCCGAAGCCCTTCTCCTTGACCCCCTCGGCGTACGCGGCGGCATGGAACTGCCAGAAGCGGTCCTGCTGGCCGGCGGCCCAGGCGGCGCGCGCGGCGGCCACGGACTCGGCGCCGAAGATCGGGAAGTTGCGCCATTCGATGCGCAGGGTGCCGTTGCCGACGTACTTCTTCACCAGAGCGGATTCGGTGTCACGGGCGAACTTGCCGCAGTAGCCGCACTTGAAGTCGGCGTACTCGATGAGGACGACGGGTGCGTCCGCCCGGCCCTGCGCGAGCTTGTCGCCGGGGTCGCGGCGGGCGAGCCCGGCCAGTTCGGGGTAGACGCCGGCGTCCGGGTCGGCAGTGACCTCGGCGACGTATGAGGACGCGGAGCCCGAGTGGTCGGGAGCGGTGGCCCGGTAGGAGGCGTAGCCGAGCAGCGCGGCGGCGAGGACGACGCCGATGCCGTAGAGCAGCGGCTTCCTGGCGGAGGGCTTCGGCGAGGAGGTTTTGGGCGTGGACATGGCAAGCTCCGTGCTCGTAATGCGGGGTGGCGAGGGGACGGCCGGGTGGTGCAGGGACGTCTGGACCCGCAGTACGGAGAGTTCCACCGGGGCGGACGCAGGGACCGGCTTTCGACTGCGGTACGAAGATCGGTTGCCCGAAATGGTACGTGCTGTGATCCGGAGCTTCCCCACGGTCACCACGGCCGTGACGCAGACCGCGCGAAATATGTTCGCCGTTCCTCGGGCCCGGGTGCGATCCTGGGACCCGTATGTCTACTTCCTTCGCCGATCTCCAGTCCCAGCTCGGACAGCTCTCGCTCCGCGACGCGCACCGGCTCGGCCGCCGCCTCGAAGGGGCGCGCCGGATCCGTAAGCCCGAGGCCCAGCAGGCCATGCTGCACGAGATCGCCACCCAGGCCGGGAAGGCAGCCGAGCGGCTCGCAGGGCGCGCCGCTCGGGTGCCCACTCTCTCGTACCCGGAAGAACTTCCGGTCAGTCAGAAGAAGGACGAGATCCTGGAGGCGATACGCGACCACCAGGTCGTGATCGTCGCCGGTGAGACCGGGTCCGGCAAGACCACGCAGATCCCCAAGATCTGCATGGAGCTGGGGCGTGGCGTCCGGGGCATGATCGGGCACACCCAGCCGCGCCGGATCGCGGCTCGTACGGTCGCCGAGCGCGTCGCCGACGAGCTGAAGACCCCGCTCGGCGAGGCGGTCGGCTGGAAGGTCCGCTTCACCGACCAGGTGAACCCCGACGCCACGTATCTGAAGCTGATGACGGACGGCATCCTGCTGGCCGAGATCCAGACGGACCGCGAGCTGCTCGCGTACGACACGATCATCATCGACGAGGCCCACGAGCGGTCGCTGAACATCGACTTCCTGCTCGGCTATCTGGCCCGGCTGCTGCCCAAGCGCCCCGATCTGAAGGTCGTCATCACCTCGGCGACCATCGACCCGGAGCGCTTCGCCAGCCACTTCGGCGACGCACCGATCGTCGAGGTCAGCGGGCGTACGTACCCGGTCGAGGTGCGCTACCGGCCGCTGCTCGAGGAAGAGGGCGACGACTCCGACCGCGACCAGATCACCGCGATCTGCGACGCCGTCGACGAGCTCCAGTCGGAAGGCCCCGGCGATGTCCTGGTCTTCCTCTCCGGCGAGCGCGAGATCCGCGACACCGCGGACGCCCTGAACAAGAAGAACCTCCGCCACACCGAGGTGCTCCCCCTCTACGCGCGTCTGTCGCACGCCGAGCAGCACCGGGTGTTCCAGCGCCACACCGGCCGCAGGATCGTCCTGGCGACGAATGTCGCCGAGACCTCGCTGACCGTCCCCGGCATCAAGTACGTGATCGACCCGGGCAATGCCCGCATCTCCCGCTACAGCCACCGCACCAAGGTCCAGCGGCTGCCGATCGAGCGGATCTCGCAGGCCAGCGCCAACCAGCGCAAGGGCCGCTGCGGCCGTACGTCGGACGGCATCTGCATCCGGCTGTACTCCGAGGACGACTTCCTGACCCGCCCGGAGTTCACGGACGCGGAGATCCTCCGTACGAACCTGGCGTCCGTCATCCTCCAGATGACCGCGGCCGGCCTCGGCGACATCGAGAAGTTCCCCTTCATCGACCCGCCGGACCACCGCAACATCCGCGACGGTGTGCAGCTCCTCCAGGAGCTCGGCGCACTTGACCCGGACGAGAAGGATCCGAAGAAACGGCTGACGCAGCTGGGTCGGAAGCTCTCGCAGCTGCCCGTCGACCCGCGCCTCGCCCGCATGGTCATCGAAGCGGACCGCAACGGCTGCGCGCGCGAGGTCATGGTGATCGCCGCCGCGCTCTCCATCCAGGACCCGCGCGAGCGGCCCTCCGACAAGCAGACGCAGGCCGATCAGCAGCACGCCCGCTTCAAGGACGAGACGTCGGACTTCCTGGCGTTCCTGAATCTGTGGCGGTACATCCGCGAGCAGCAGAAGGAGCGCGGCTCGTCCAGCTTCCGCCGGATGTGCAAGCAGGAGTATCTGAACTTCCTGCGCATCCGCGAATGGCAGGACATCTATGCGCAGCTGCGTACGGTCGCCAAGCAGATGGGCATGCATCTCGAGGAGTCCTCGGCGGACCTGGCCGCGCCCGAGCAGGCGGTGCACACCTCGCTGCTGGCCGGGCTGCTGTCGCACATCGGGCTGAAGGACACCGAGAAGAACGAGTACCTGGGTGCGCGCAGCGCCAAGTTCGCGATCTTCCCCGGTTCGGCGCTCTTCAAGAAGCAGCCGCGGTTCGTGATGTCGGCCGAGCTGGTCGAGACGTCCCGGCTGTGGGCGCGGGTCAATGCCAAGGTCGAGCCGGAGTGGATCGAACCGCTGGCCCAGCATCTGCTGAAGCGCACATACAGCGAGCCGCACTGGGAGAAGGACCAGGCGGCGGTGATGGCGTACGAGCGGGTCACGCTGTACGGCGTACCGATCGTCGCCCAGCGCAAGATCAATTTCGGCCGGATCGACGCGGAGACGTCCCGCGATCTCTTCATCCGGAACGCGCTGGTCGAGGGCGACTGGCGGACGCACCATCAGTTCTTCCACGACAACCGCAAACTTCTCGGCGAGGTCGAGGAGTTGGAGCACCGGGCGCGCCGCCGCGACATCCTCGTGGACGACGAGACGCTCTTCGACTTCTACGACCAGCGGATCCCCGAGCACGTCGTCTCCGGCGCGCACTTCGACTCCTGGTGGAAGCACAAGCGCCGCGACGAGCCGGACGCGCTCGACTTCGAGCGCTCGATGCTCATCAACGAGAAGGCCGGGGCCGTCACCAAGGACGACTATCCGGACTCCTGGCGGCAGGGCAGGCTCAAGTTCAAGGTGACGTACCAGTTCGAGCCCGGCGCGGACGCGGACGGTGTGACCGTCCATGTCCCGCTCCAGGTGCTCAACCAGGTCACCTCGGAGGGCTTCGACTGGCAGATCCCGGGTCTGCGCGAAGAGGTCGTCACCGAGCTGATCCGCTCGCTGCCCAAGCCGATCCGCCGGCATTACGTCCCCGCGCCGAACTACGCCGGCAGGTTCCTGGACCGGGCGGTGCCCCTGCAGGAGCCGCTGCCGGCCACTCTCGCGCGTGAGCTCCAGCGGATGGTCGGCGTCCCGGTCTCCGCCGACGACTTCGACCTGACCCGGATCCCGGACCATCTGAAGATCACGTTCCGGATCGTCGACGAGCGGCGCCGCAAGGTGGCCGAGGACAAGGACCTGGAGGCGCTGAAGCTCCAGCTGCGCCCCAAGGCCCGTCAGGCCCTCTCGCAGGCCGCTGCGGCCACCGCGGGCCCGTCGGGCGAGTCTATCGAGCGGTCGGGCCTCACGGACTGGACGATCGGCACCCTGAACCGGGTCTTCGAGACCCGGCGGGCCGGCCAGCCGGTCAAGGCGTACCCGGCGCTGGTCGACCAGGGCGAGACCGTGGCCGTACGGCTCTTCGACACCGAGGCCGAGCAGCTGCAGTCCATGTGGCGCGGCACCCGGAAGCTGATCCTGCTGAACATCCCGGTGAACCCCGCCAAGTTCGCCTCGGACAAGCTGACGAACCAGCAGAAGCTGGCCCTGTCCCGCAATCCGCACGGCTCCATCCAGGCGCTGTTCGAGGACTGCGCGACGGCGGCCGCGGACCGGCTGATCGGCGCCCACGGCGGGCCGGCCTGGGACGAGGAGTCGTTCCGGAAGCTGTACGACAAGGTCCGTGCCGATCTCGTCGCCCTGACCGAGCACGCCGTCGCCCAGGTGCAGCAGGTGCTGGCCGCCTGGCAGGCCTGCGAGCGGCGCCTGAAGGCCACCAACAGCCTCGTCCTGGTCAACAACGTCACCGATGTACGGGACCAGCTCGCGGCCCTCGTACCGCCGGGCTTCGTCACGAAGACCGGGCTGCGCAGGCTGCCCGACCTGATGCGCTATCTGGTCGCCGCGGACCGCCGGCTGCAGCAGATGCCGACCGCCGTCCAGCGCGACACCACGCGCATGGCCAAGGTCCACGAGATGCACGACGAGTACGCCTGGCTGCTCGAACAGATGCCGCAGGGCAGGCCCGTTCCGCAGGAGGTCCTGGACATCCGCTGGATGATCGAGGAGCTCCGGGTCAGCTATTTCGCGCACGCCCTGGGCACCGCCTACCCCGTCTCCGACAAGCGGATCGTGAAGGCGATCGACGCCGCGGCGCCGTGACCCGGGCGACCTCGGGGACGTAACCGAACCACCACCAGGAGTGAGGTCGACCAGAGCCTCCAACCTCCTGTACAGTCTGTTTTCGCAGCCAGCCGCAAGGCAGCAGCGAAAACCTGGTCCTGTGGAGCAGTTTGGAGTGCTCGCCACCCTGTCAAGGTGGAGGCCGCGGGTTCAAATCCCGTCAGGACCGCAGTAACGAAAGCCCGGATCCTCAAGGATCCGGGCTTTCGCGTGTCTTGACTCCGGCAACTGCCAACGAGTACTCAGACAGCAGGGACTGCCCCTGTTCCTCGGTGCGGGGCGGCGCGTTCCACCGGGAGGTGGCGCGGATGGCGGCATCCACAGCGAGGCACGAGACCCGCGCGCTGCTGCGCGCCCATCTGGCGGCCGCTTCCGGCTACCGGCATCTCACCCGGCACTGCCCGATCTGTCATCGGCTCCTGCGGCTCGCCATGGAGCCCGCCGACGACTCCATGGAACCCGCCGTGGGCTCCCTGGGGTACGTGACGGCCTCGGGGCCCACGCGCCCCCCCGAACCACCGGGCTTACCCGACGGGGCGCCGGCGGCCGTTCCGGACATCGCGGCGGTCGCCACGCCCGCCGACGCCTCCGAGGCGTCGACCGACGGCGTGAAGGACGAGGAGGAAAGTCCCGTCGCCCCGTGACCAGGGGCGAGGAATTCCTCTTCCCGGCAGTGGCAGGCTCGGTCCTGGCAAGACTCGAGCCATGTGACGGGAGTCACTGTATGAGTTTTGAGAAAGGGTGACTTTACACCTTCCTACAACTGGCGAATTTAATATGTGCAATTGCACCACTCGGGCAGGGTCACCGGGGGACCGCCGAAAGAGCACCGAGGGGCCCGTCCGACAGGGCCGGACAGGCCGCACAACAGCCGGCACCGAAGCCGACGCACAGCCGATCCCGGGCCGCCCCACAGGGACGACCATCCGCAGCGCGGGCACAAAAAAAGATCGCGCTGGACCCGGCGGAGTCCAGCGCGATCGAACGACGCACCCGTATTGCATAGGTATGGCGCCCGTTGGGGCGGACGCCCGTCGTGTGGAGCTATGGGTGGGCGAACGCGGGTTGGGGGACCCGGGCAGCCCGGTTGTGGCGCGGCGACAGGGGTGTGTCAGGCCTCGCTGCGCTGCTGCGGAATACCCGCAAGCAGTGCGCGGACCTCTGCCTCGCGGTACCGGCGATGTCCACCGAGCGTGCGGATGGACGTGAGCTTGCCTGCCTTGGCCCAACGGGTGACCGTCTTCGGGTCCACGCGGAACATCGTGGCAACCTCAGCCGGGGTCAGCAGCGGCTCGGCATCAGGGGTGCGAGCGGTCATGAGCGGCCTCCTCGGGAGAACCGAACCATCTCGGTTCTTTCCTCTAAATTCTGCACCTTGACCCACGTTGCCCGAAATGGCGGACGCGGGCCGAGTCGGTTATAGGACGAACGGCTTGTCCTCGGCACTACAACTACACCATCCGTCCAGCCACGTCGGCCAAACCGATGGAATTGCCCTCCCAGGTGTTCATCAGCGACGGAAGCCGATGGACCATGCCATAGCGGACAGTCACACCACCGTGACGATCAGTCACAGAGCGATCAGGAGTCACCAGACCCCCCATAGCGTGCAATGCTGAGCATTCCGCCCTTACTTGGACGGAAAGAGTCCTCCCCGGACTCCTTGTCCTATTTTGGCACGAGGAGTAGGGAAGGGCGCAAGGGCCCAGTTAGTGCTATCCGTCACCCTTGAGGCAAAGGCCCGCTTCGGGACATAGGTCCTAGGGCCACTCGAGTGCGCTCCCGCCCCTTCGCTCTCACCACTCTCACGCGTCACACGGGACAACGGTTCAGGAGCTGCTCCGACCGGCCGGGATCAGTTGGCGAACTGACGGTCCCTTACGGCGCGCCATCGCTCGGCCAGCCGCCCGTACGCCTCGCCCGCGCCCTCGGTGTCACCGGCCTGCAGCGCCGCGATGCCCGCGGCGACATCCAGCGCCGACCGGTCCTCGGCGAGCTGTTTCGCCGACAGCGCGTACACCAGGCCGCCGTAGTCCAGCTCGACCAGCGCACGCGGATGGAACTCCTCCAGCCAGCGCCCGACGTCCACCAGTCCCTCGGTCAGCGGACCCTCGTCGACACTGTCGCGCAGCGTCTTCAGCGCCCGGGCCAGCCGGCGACGCGCCTGCACCATCGGGGTCCGGTAGCGCAGCACCGGCGCTCCCCTGTCCGCGGCCGCCCCGGTGTGTTCGCGCTCCTCGTCGGAGAAGAGGACGAACCAGCGCACCGGAACCTGCCACACCGCGGTTCGAATCCACGGCCGGGCGTCCGGATTGCGCTCCGCCCACCGCTCGTGGTCCGCGGCCGCCTGCCCGCGCACCACCGGCGGCAGCACCGCGTCGAGCACCGGAGCCGGGAACATCTCCGCCAGCTCCCCCAGCGCCAGCCAGCCACGCAGCCGGGTCCGCCACGGACAGACGCACACCACGCCGTCCACCTCGGCGACGAACGCGTCCCCGCTCTCGTGCACCGGCACCCCGACCGGCGGAGTGGCCACCAAGTCCGCCAGCGAACGGCGCAGTTCGTCCTGGGCCGTGGGGATACGGGCGCGCCCCGCATACCGGGCCCAGTGGGCACGTTCCGGCTCCGGGAAGGCGGCCAGCGGTTCGTACACCCGGAGGTAGGACGCGTATGGGACGAGCACCGAAGACACCACCGACATGCAGCAAATCGTGTCACGCCCGTACTCCGCCGGGGGGTGATCCTCGGCACTGGAACAGATCTACGTCCGCGCAGGACTTACGCTCTTGCCCAGTCGGACCGACCGTGCCGGTCGGTCCGGGGCCCTCCCCACCTTCAGGAGGGTCTTCCGCCGCTTCGTACTTGGGAGTCACCACAGTGACCGATGTGACCGACGGCGTCCTGCACACCCTGTTCCACTCGGATCAGGGGGGACACGAGCAGGTCGTGCTCTGCCAGGACCGTGCCAGCGGCCTCAAGGCCGTCATCGCCATCCACTCCACCGCCCTGGGCCCGGCCCTCGGCGGCACCCGCTTCTATCCGTACGCCTCCGAGGAGGAGGCCGTCGCGGATGCGCTGAACCTGGCGCGCGGCATGTCGTACAAGAACGCCATGGCCGGTCTCGACCACGGCGGCGGCAAGGCCGTCATCATCGGCGACCCCGAGAAGATCAAGACCGACGAACTGCTGCTGGCCTACGGCCGGTTCGTTGCCTCGCTCGGCGGGCGTTACGTGACCGCCTGCGACGTCGGCACCTATGTCGCCGACATGGACGTCGTCGCCCGCGAGTGCCGGTGGACCACCGGCCGCTCCCCGGAGAACGGCGGCGCCGGCGACTCCTCCGTCCTCACCGCCTTCGGTGTCTTCCAAGGCATGCGGGCCTCGGCCCAGCACCTCTGGGGCGACCCGACACTGCGTGGCCGAAAAGTGGGGGTCGCAGGCGTCGGCAAGGTCGGCCACCACCTCGTCGAGCATCTGCTGAAGGACGGCGCCGAGGTCGTCATCACGGACGTACGCGACGAGTCGGTACGCCGGATCACCGAGCGCCACCCCGAGGTCACGGTCGCCGCGGACACCGCCGCGCTGATCCGCACCGAGGGCCTCGACATCTACGCCCCGTGCGCGCTCGGCGGCGCGCTGAACGACGACACCGTTCCGGTGCTCACGGCCAAGGTGGTGTGCGGTGCGGCCAACAACCAGCTGGCGCACCCGGGTGTCGAGAAGGACCTCGCGGACCGTGCGATCCTCTACGCCCCCGACTACGTGGTGAACGCGGGCGGTGTCATCCAGGTCGCCGACGAGCTGCACGGCTTCGACTTCGACCGGTGCAAGGCGAAGGCCTCAAAGATCTTCGACACCACGCTTGCCATATTCGCACGCGCGAAGGAGGACGGCATTCCGCCGGCCGCTGCGGCCGACCGGATCGCCGAGCAGCGGATGGACGAGGCGCGCCGCCGCTGACATCCGTCACCGAGGGTCGAGGGTGTCTCACCAGGCGCCATGCCCGTTCCGCGGCACTTCACGGCCCACGATTCGCCGGCCGGCGAGACAAGACTCACGCCGGTCGGCGGGTCGCATGCCAAGAAGAGGTTAAAATCGCAGTTGACCAGCGAGGACGGGGCTCCTTGCTGGTCCTGTTCCGGGGCGTGTGATGCGGGCGGCGTACCGTATGGCCACGGAAGCAGGTACCGTTAAAGCCCTACGGGCACGGTCTCTCTGCCGAGAGTCCGTCCTGAAACATGAACGCGTGTCAAGACTCTGGGGCCGTCGAGCCCCGTCACCGAGGGGGTCGAGCCATGGGGCGCGGCCGGGCAAAGGCCAAGCAGACAAAGGTCGCCCGCCAGCTGAAGTACAGCAGCGGCGGGACTGACCTGTCGCGTCTGGCCAATGAGCTGGGCGCATCGCCTTCGAGTCAACCACCGAACGCAGAGCCGTTCGAGGACGACGACGAGGAAGATGACCCGTACGCACAGTACGCGGATCTGTACAACGACGACGAGGACGAGGACGAGGACGATCAGTCCGGTCCGTCGTCACAGCGCCGCGGCGCTTGACCTCGCGCTGACACAACAACCCGGTTCGGGCTTGCCCGGACCGGGTTCTGTGCTGTCCGGATCCGGATGAGTCGTGCCGGGCCGAGATGCGGGCATTCCCGGCCCGCCCGGCGATGGAGGGCAGAACAGCCACCGGACGGCTCCGGTGCGTCCTGCCCCCACCCCGCCTATCGCGCGTACGAACCCGTGAGCTCGGCGCCCGTGGCATGCGTGCCGCGATCCGTGATCTCACCGGCGACCCAGGAGTCGACTCCGCGGTCGGCCAGCGTCGTCAGCGCGACGTCCACCGATTCCGCGGGGACGATCGCGATCATGCCGACACCCATGTTGAGCGTCTTCTCCAGCTCCAGCTGCTCGACCTGACCGGCCTTGCCGACCAGGTCGAAGACTGCGCCGGGCGTCCAGGTGGAGCGGTCGACCGTGGCGTGCAGCCCGTCGGGGATGACCCGGGCGAGGTTGTTGGCGAGGCCGCCACCGGTGACGTGGCTGAAGCCGTGCACCTCGGTCGTGCGGGTCAGCGCCAGGCAGTCCAGCGAGTAGATCTTGGTGGGCTCCAGGAGCTCCTCGCCGAGCGTGCGGCCGAACTCCTCGACGTCCCGGTCCAGCGCCCAGCCGGCCCGGTCGAAGACGACGTGGCGGACGAGCGAGTACCCGTTGGAGTGAAGTCCGGACGACGCCATCGCGATGACCGCGTCACCCTTACGGATACGGTCCGGGCCGAGCAGCCGGTCGGCCTCGACCACGCCCGTACCGGCGCCGGCGACATCGAAGTCGTCGGGGCCGAGCAGGCCCGGGTGCTCGGCGGTCTCGCCACCGACCAGGGCACAGCCCGCCAGGACACAGCCCTCGGCGATGCCCTTCACGATGGACGCGACGCGCTCGGGGTGCACCTTGCCGACGCAGATGTAGTCGGTCATGAAGAGCGGCTCGGCGCCGCAGACGACCAGGTCGTCGACGACCATGCCGACGAGGTCGTGGCCGATGGTGTCGTACACACCCATCTGGCGGGCGAGGTCGACCTTCGTACCGACGCCGTCGGTGGCGGAGGCGAGGAGCGGACGCTCGTAACGCTTGAGCGCCGAGGCGTCGAAGAGGCCGGCGAAACCGCCCAGGCCGCCAAGGCCCGCGACTTCAGCGCGCTGCGTCTTCTTCACCCACTCCTTCATCAGCTCGACGGCACGGTCGCCGGCCTCGATGTCGACGCCCGCTGCCGCGTAGGAAGCACCTGTTGTCTCAGACATTGCCTGGGATCTTTCGTGTGGAAATACGGGGCTGGTGGCAGGGCCGGTGTGCCTGACCGGTCACGGCCGACGCAGCGCGTCGGTCGCGGCGGTGGCCGCGGGGCCTGCCGCCAGCTCGGTCTCCAGCAGCTGCTTGCCGAGCAGCTCCGGGTCCGGGAGCTCCATCGGGTACTCACCGTCGAAGCAGGCGCGGCACAGGTTCGGCTTGGCGATCGTCGTCGCTTCGACCATCGCGTCGAGCGAGATGTACGCGAGCGAGTCGGCACCCATCGACGTGCAGATCTCGTCGACCGTCATGCCGTTGGCGATCAGCTCCGCGCGGGTCGCGAAGTCGATACCGAAGAAGCAGGGCCACTTCACCGGCGGGGACGAGATCCGGATGTGGATCTCGGCGGCGCCGGCCTCGCGGAGCATCCGGACCAGCGCGCGCTGGGTGTTGCCGCGGACGATCGAGTCGTCGACGACCACCAGACGCTTGCCCTTGATGACTTCCTTGAGCGGGTTCAGCTTGAGGCGGATGCCCAGCTGGCGAATGGTCTGGGACGGCTGGATGAAGGTCCGGCCGACATACGCGTTCTTGACCAGACCGGCACCGAACGGGATGCCGCTGGCCTCCGCGTAACCGATGGCGGCGGGGGTGCCGGACTCCGGGGTAGCTATGACCAGATCGGCCTCGACCGGGGCCTCGGCGGCCAGCTTGCGGCCCATCTCCACGCGGGAGAGGTACACATTCCGCCCGGCGATGTCGGTGTCGGGGCGGGCCAGATAGACGTACTCGAAGATGCAGCCCTTGGGCTTCGCTTCCGCGAACCGCGAGGTGCGCAGACCGTTCTCGTCGATGGCGACGAGCTCGCCCGGCTCGATCTCACGGACGAAGCTGGCGCCGCAGATGTCGAGGGCGGCGGACTCGGAGGCCACCACCCAGCCACGCTCCAGCCGGCCGAGGACCAGCGGGCGGATGCCCTGCGGGTCGCGAGCGGCATAGAGGGTGTGCTCGTCCATGAAGACGAGCGAGAAGGCGCCCTTCACATCGGGAAGCACCTTGGTGGCGGCCTCCTCGATCGTGAGCGGCTTGCCGTCGTCGTCGGTCTGGCCGGCGAGCAGCGCAGTCACCAGATCGGTGTCGTTCGTGGCGGCGACCTGGGTGGCGCGGCCGTCCTTGCGGGGAAGGTCGGCGACCATCTCGGCGAGCTGGGCCGTATTGACCAGGTTGCCGTTGTGACCCAGGGCGATCGAGCCGTGCGCGGTGGCACGGAACGTCGGCTGCGCGTTCTCCCACACCGAGGCACCGGTGGTGGAGTAGCGGGCATGACCGACCGCGATATGGCCCTGGAGAGATCCCAGAGACGTTTCGTCGAAGACTTGCGAGACCAGTCCCATGTCCTTGAAGACCAGGATCTGGGACCCGTTGCTCACTGCGATACCCGCGGACTCCTGTCCACGGTGCTGCAGGGCATACAGTCCGAAATAGGTGAGCTTGGCGACCTCTTCACCCGGAGCCCAGACACCGAAGACGCCACAAGCGTCCTGGGGGCCTTTCTCTCCGGGGAGCAGGTCGTGGTTGAGTCGTCCATCACCACGGGGCACGCCACCGAGTGTAGGCGAGATCGGTCACTGGTCCGAATTGGGCAGACCTCTCCGGAACACCTGGGAAGGGCGCCGAAGCACTGCTCCCGGGGCGAATCGAGTGATCACGGACAGTGATGGCTGTCGGCTGTCGGCGGGGGCGGAGGCGGGGCAGGATCCGCCGCAGGGCGGCTGACGCCGGGCCTGCCGGCGGGTTACCGGCTAGTTCAGGCCAGGGGGTGTTCCCGGGGGCGCCGGGCCCGGTGGTGGCGCTCGGTGAGTCCGCCGGCAGGGCGTCGGGAGCGCTGGCCGAACGCTCGTTTCGTGGCGAGCCTCACACCCGACGCAGGACACGGAGGCCGCTATGCGGCTTCGGCGCACCCGGCGGCGTCACTGTCGAGTGCGCTGCGGGCGGGGCTGCGGGTGCGTGTCGCCCGGTCCGGAGTGCGAGACGGGCACGGGCCGAGCCGAAGCTGCCGGCCCTGATTCACTTCCCGGGTGCGGCTGCCGTGGCGCTGAACCCCTCCCCGCTCGCCGCGGTGAGGGTCAGCGTGCGGTGATCGATCCGGTACGTCGCCCGCCCGTCCAGGATCGCGAGCAGCGCGCGCTCCACCTTCATCTGCGGATCCGGGCACATCATCTTGGTGCCGTTGATCCGGCCGAACGTGACGCTGGAGCCGGAGACCGTCGCTGTGCCGCGGATCTGGTTGCAGCCGGGGCTGCCCTGTACGGAGTCGTCCTTGCCGAAGGTCAGCTGCGCCTTCTTCCCCGCACCGGCGGGCAGCGACGAGGCGACCGAGCCGGAGACCAGAGCGGTCACGGTCCAGGTGGTGCCGATGAGCGGGGCCGAAGGCTCCGAGGTGAATGCGAGGACGTCGCCCTTCGCCGTGGTCAGGGTGAGGGTCCTGTCCGCCACGGCCGCGGTGAGCGTGCCGCTGAAGGCGCGGGCCATGGCCCTCTCGAACTTCTCGACGTCCTTCTCGCAGCCCATCGCGGTCGACGCCACCCGGGTGACGATGAGGCCGTCGCCCTTCATCCTGACCGTGGCGGAGAAGTGGTTGCAGCCGAAGTTTCCGGTGGCCTTGCCGTCGGGTGTGATCGTGACATGGACGCCGTCAGGAGCTGCGGTCTTCTTGCCGCCGACCGTCACGGAGTCGGCCTTCCAGTGGATGCCGGTGACGGTAGGGCCGGTCCGTACGGAGTCGCTGTCGTCGGTTCCCGAACCGGGACCGGCTCGGGAACCCGACTCCGTACCGCAGGCGACGAGAGTGAGGAGGGCCAGGACGCTGACAGCCATACGTTGTCCGAACATGGCCATGTGACGGGACGAGGAGCCGATCCGGTTCCCCCGCCTTCCTCTCAGCCGAGCAGCGGCAGCAGATCGCCCAGATCGGCCCGCTCACCGCTCGCGCTGGCCTTCGCCTCGTCGAGCGCCCGGGACCACTGCATACGCCCGGTGGCGAGCCGGATCCAGGTCAGCGGATCGGTCTCGACGACATTGGGCGGCGTACCGCGGGTGTGCTTCGGCCCCTGGACGCACTGGACGACGGCGAACGGCGGGACGCGCACCTCGACCGAGCCGCCGGGTGCCTTCTGCGCGAGGGCGTCCGTGAGCAGCCGGGTGCAGGCGGCGAGGGCCTGCCGGTCGTACGGGATGTCCAGCCCGGTCGCCGCGTTCAGGTCGTCCGTGTGCACGACGAGTTCGACCGTGCGGGTGACGAGGAAGTCGCCCAGCCGCATCACTCCCACCCGGGTGGGCAGCAGCCGGTCCTCGCCCACGCCCGGCACCACCGCCTCGAACCGGTCGGCGACCTCCGCGTACAACGCGCCGAGGTCGGGGCGGTCCGCAGCGAGCGCCTTGGCGTCATCGGCAATCCGGCCGGCTCGCCCGGCGGTCGAGAACGGCCACTCCAGCAGCGTGAGGTCGGGTTTCTCGCCGGGCGGCTCCGGCAGCTCCAGGTTCCGGCAGACATGCGAAACGGCCATCGCCAGATGGGCGACGAGCTCGCGCACCGTCCACTCCCCGAGCCGGGTCGGCAGAGCGAGCTGATCGGGCGTCAACGTGCCGACTGCAGCCCGGACATGCGCGAACTGCGCCTGTACGGCGGTTCGCGTCCGGACGAGGTCGTAGCGGCGGGCGCGCTTCTGGGACGGCGGCATGGCAGCGAGCCTACGGGGTGTCCCCACGACGAAGCCCCCGCCCGGCGGACCGGGCGGGGGCTCAGACGTATCGCAGTGGAACAGCGCGTCCGGCTCAGGCGAGCAGACCCGGAATCGTCGCCTCGTGTGCCGTACGGAGCTCGCTCAGCGGGATGCTGAACTCGCCCTGGACCTCGATCTCCTCGCCGTCCACGACACCGATCCGGGTGACCGGCAGACCCCGCGCCCCGCACATGTCGTTGAAGCGGAGCTCCTCGCTGCGCGGAATCGAGACGACCGCGCGGCCCGCCGACTCCGAGAAGAGGAACGTGAACGCGTCCAGACCGTCCGGCACGACCAGCCGGGCACCCTTCCCGCCACGGAGGCAGGATTCGGTGACCGCCTGGATCAGACCGCCGTCGGAGAGGTCGTGCGCCGCGTCGACCATGCCGTCGCGGGACGCCGAGATCAGGATCTCGCCGAGCAGCTTCTCGCGGCCCAGGTCGACCTTGGGCGGCAGCCCGCCGAGGTGGTTGTGGACGACCTCGGACCAGGCCGAGCCGCCGAACTCCTCACGCGTGTCGCCGAGCAGGTAGAGGAGCTGGCCCTCTTCCTTGAAGGCGACCGGCGTACGCCGCGTCACGTCGTCGATCACACCGAGCACGGCCACGACCGGCGTCGGGTGGATCGCCGTCTCACCGGTCTGGTTGTACAGCGACACATTGCCGCCGGTGACCGGGGTGCCGAGCTCCAGGCAGCCGTCCGCGAGACCACGGGTGGCCTCGGCGAACTGCCACATGACGTCCGGGTCCTCGGGCGAACCGAAGTTCAGGCAGTCCGAGATGGCGAGCGGCTTGGCGCCGGAGGTGGCGACATTGCGGTACGCCTCCGCCAGGGCGAGCTGCGCGCCCGTGTACGGGTCGAGCTTCGCGTACCGGCCGTTGCCGTCGGTCGCCATGGCCACGCCCAGGTTCGACTTCTCGTCGATCCGGACCATGCCGGCGTCCTCGGGCATCGCGAGCACGGTGTTGCCCTGCACGAACCGGTCGTACTGGTCCGTGATCCACGCCTTCGATGCCTGGTTCGGCGAGGCGACCAGCTTGAGGACCTGCTCACGCAGCTCGGCCGCATTCGCCGGGCGGGCCAGCTTGTTCGCGTCGTCGGCCTGCAGCGCGTCCTGCCAGGACGGGCGGGCGAACGGGCGGTGGTACGTCGGGCCCTCGTGGGCGACGGACCGCGGCGGCACGTCGACGATCTGCTCGCCGTGCCAGAAGATCTCCAGCTGCGAGCCCTCGGTCACCTCACCGATGACGGTGGCGATGACGTCCCACTTCTCGCAGATCTCCAGGAAGCGGTCGACCTTGCCCGGCTCGACGATCGCGCACATGCGCTCCTGCGACTCGCTCATGAGGATTTCCTCGGGCGAGAGGGAGGAGTCGCGCAGCGGAACGGTGTCCAGCTCGACACGCATACCGCCGGAGCCGGCGGAGGCCAGCTCGGAGGTGGCGCAGGACAGGCCGGCACCGCCGAGGTCCTGGATACCGGCGACGAGCTTCTCGCCGAAGATCTCCAGGGTGCACTCGATGAGGAGCTTCTCCTGGAACGGGTCGCCGACCTGGACGGCCGGACGCTTGGCCGGGCCGGTCGACTCGAAGGTCTCCGAGGCCAGGACCGAGACGCCGCCGATGCCGTCGCCGCCGGTGCGGGCGCCGTACAGGATCACCTTGTTGCCGGGGCCGGAGGCCTTGGCGAGGTGGATGTCCTCGTGCTTCATCACGCCGATGCAGCCGGCGTTGACGAGCGGGTTGCCCTGGTAGCAGGCGTCGAAGACGACCTCGCCGCCGATGTTCGGCAGACCCAGGCAGTTGCCGTACCCGCCGATGCCCGCGACGACGCCGGGCAGGACCCGCTTGGTGTCGGGATGGTCGGCAGCGCCGAACCGCAGCGGGTCGACGACCGCGACGGGGCGGGCACCCATGGCGAGGATGTCGCGGACGATGCCGCCGATGCCGGTGGCCGCGCCCTGGTAGGGCTCGATGTACGAGGGATGGTTGTGCGACTCGACCTTGAAGGTGACCGCGTAACCCTGACCGACGTCGACCACACCGGCGTTCTCGCCGATGCCGACGAGCATCGCGTCGTTGGCGGGGACCTTCTCGCCGAACTGCTTGAGGTGAACCTTGCTGCTCTTGTACGAGCAGTGCTCGGACCACATCACGGAGTACATGGCGAGCTCGGCGCCGGTGGGACGGCGGCCCAGGATCTCGCGGATCCGGGCGTACTCGTCCTCCTTGAGGCCGAGCTCCTTCCAGGGCTGCGCGACGTCCGGGGTCTCGGCCGCGTGCTTGACCGTATCCAGGCTCATGCGTTGACCAGCTTCTTGATGATCGAGGTGAAGAAACCGAGGCCGTCGGTGCGACCGGTTCCGATCAGCGGCTCGACGGCGTGCTCCGGGTGCGGCATCAGACCGACGACATTGCCTGCGGCGTTGGTGATGCCGGCGATGTCGCGCAGCGAACCGTTGGGGTTCACGTCCAGGTAGCGGAAGGCGACGCGGCCCTCCGCTTCCAGCTCGTCGAGGACGCGCTCGTCGGCGACGTAACGCCCGTCCATGTTCTTGAGCGGTACGGAGATTTCCTGGCCTGCGGAGTAGTCCGAGGTCCAGGCAGTCTCCGCGTTCTCGACACGCAGCTTCTGGTCGCGGCAGATGAAGTGCAGGTGGTTGTTGCGCAACATCGCGCCGGGCAGCAGATGCGCCTCGGTCAGAATCTGGAAGCCGTTGCAGATACCGAGGACCGGCATTCCGGCCTTGGCCTGCTCGATGACGGTCTCCATGACCGGCGAGAACCGGGAGATGGCTCCGGCCCGCAGATAGTCGCCGTAGGAGAAGCCGCCCGCCAGGATGACCGCGTCGACCTGGTGCAGGTCCTTGTCGCGGTGCCACAGCGATAGGGGTTCGGCGCCCGCGACCCGGACGGCCCTCAGGCTGTCCTGGTCGTCGAGCGTGCCGGGAAAGGTGACGACTCCGATACGAGCAGTCACTTCGACTCCTCGGCCTTCTCCACCTTCACGGTGAAGTCCTCGATGACGGTGTTGGCGAGGAACGTCTCGGCCATCTCATGAATGCGGGTGAGGGCGGCATCGTCGACCGGCCCCTCGACCTCGAGCTCGAAACGCTTTCCCTGACGTACGTCCGCGATTCCCTCGAAGCCGAGACGGGGCAGTGCACGCTGCACCGCCTGTCCCTGCGGGTCGAGGATCTCGGGCTTGAGCATGACGTCGACTACGACGCGTGCCACTGGCACTCCCGGTGGTGGTGTGGTGCGGCTGTTTCTCCGGGGGGCTCCCCAGACCCCCGCAGGTGACCTCAGCCTACCTGGCCAGAAATTCTACGCGGGTAGATATCGGCGGGCCGTGATCACGCGGAGATATCGGCCGTGACAACGTGCGGGAAAAATCCCGCAAAAAAAATCCTCACGGGATCGCGCATAGAAGGCGGACACGCGGAGGTAATTGGCTGGGCTTCACAATGCGGTGCCTACCGCTGTACAAATGATTAGCAGGGAAAGCAGTATTGCCTCTAAACAGTCGACACATGTCGGCCCTCATCCGCCCAGCAGCCGGAAGGCCGGCATCAGCGCATGCCAGACGCGCCGGTGCCGTAGGAAAGGACCAATATCCGTGGCTCAGCGCGTAGTGGTCACGCTCTCCGACGACATCGACGGGGGAGCAGCGGCGGAAACGGTTACCTTCGCCCTGGACGGGAAGTCGTACGAGATCGACCTGAATCCGTCCAATGCAAAGAAACTGCGCAAGGCTCTGGCCCCGTACATGGCAGCCGGCCGTAAGCAGACAAATGCCAGCAAGCACGGCAAGACTCCCGTGTCGTACCGGCACACCTCGCTCGCACCCGACCCGGCGGCCGTGCGCGCCTGGGCCCGGTCCCACCGAATGGACGTACCGGCCCGCGGCCGGATCCCCAAGAAGGTCTACGAGGCCTTCCGCGAGGCAAGTTGAGGGGCACCGGAGCGCACGCTGCAGCGACACCCCGCAGGCACCGACTTGCGCGACACCCCATCAGGTCGGCTAGAGTCTGGAGCACGCCGAGGGGCAAGGCCGAAAGGCCGAACCTCACGCAGCGTGCGGGTGTAGTTCAGTAGCAGAACATCCCCCTTCCAGGGGGAAGGCGCAGTGTGCAATTCCTGTCACCCGCTCTGCATCGCTCTTATGGACCACTGTGGTGGATCAGGTAGAGTGGTGCTCGCACCGCCCAGTGAAAGCTGAGCGGCGGCAATGCGGACGTGGCTCAGTTGGTAGAGCATCACCTTGCCAAGGTGAGGGTCGCGAGTTCGAATCTCGTCGTCCGCTCTTGATCGTGTAGTTCGAAGGCCCTGGTCGATATCGACCAGGGCCTTCGTCGTATTCCGGCGCCCGACTCCGTGACCGCCCATGACGTTTGTCATGAGCAGTGGTGACAGCGCGCACAGCTCGCGGTCGTGATCCGGCGGAAATCTGAAGGCATGACCAGCGATGAATGCCTGATCGAGGCGAACGGGGCGGGCAAGACGTCCACCGTCGAACTGCTGGAAGACACTGCGGGACGGCGGCACGACGGTCCTGCTCACCACGCACTACCTGGAAGAGGCGGAATCCCTCGCCGGCCGGCCGGCCGGCGATCATGCACCGGGGCCGGATCGTGGTGGCGGGCACGCCTGCCGAGGTGACCGCGTCCCGTCCGGCCCGCATCCGGTTGAGCTGCCTGCCGGGGTCGGCGCGCGGCGGCTCCCGCTGGGGCTGCGGGCCGCGGCCGACGGACGGCAGATCGAGATCCGCACCCACCGGCTGCAGGAGTCGCTGCGCGAACTGCTGTGCTGGGCAGAGCAGTCGGACGTGGAACTCCTGCGGCTCGATGCACGCCACGACGGCACGTGAGACGTCAGGACAGGAAGTACGCTCGCCGCGCTGCTCGCGCTGGAGGACGACCCCGTGGTGGTCGCGGAGGCGGCGACGGGTCCGGAGGTGCTCGCCATGGCGCGGGTCCACCGCCCCGATGTGGCGGTTCTCGATCTGGAGATGCCGGGTGCAGACGGTGTGAGTGTGGCCACATCGCTGCGGGCTGAACTGCCCGGCTGCCGGACCATGATCGTGACCGGTCACGGCCGCCCCGGACACCTGAAGCGGGCGCTCGCGGCGGACGCGCGGGCGTTCGTGCCGAAGACGGTCGGTGCCCGACAGCCGGCCGGCATCATCCGTACCGTGCATGCCGGAAACCGTTATGTGAAACCGGAGTTGGCAGCCGACACGATCTCCGCCGGGAACTCGCCGCTGACCGCGCGCGAGGCCGAGGTGCTGGAACTGACGGCGGACGGGGCGCCGGTGGCGGAGATCGCGGAGCGGGCCTCCCTGTCGCGGGGGACCGTACGGAACTGCCTCTCCGCGGCCGCCTCGAAGCTCGGCGCGGAGAACCGACACGCGGCAGTGCGTCTCGCCCGGGAGCAAGGATGGGTATAGTGGGCTTCGCGCTTCGGCGCATGCGAACGTAGCTCAGCTGGTAGAGCGCAACCTTGCCAAGGTTGAGGTCGCGAGTTCGAACCTCGTCGTTCGCTCCATGCAAGAAGGCCCCGGTCCTCGTGACCGGGGCCTTCTTCGTGTCCTACTGCCAGGTGTTGCCGGTGAGGAGCTCGTACGCCTCCAGGTACTTCGACCGGGTCGCGTCGACGATCTCCTGCGGCAGCGCCGGGGGCGGCTGTTCGCTCTTGCGGTCCCAGCCGGAGGCCGGCGAGGTCAGCCAGTCCCGTACGAACTGCTTGTCGTACGAGGGCTGGGCCTTGCCCGGCTCCCAGGCGGCGGCCGGCCAGAAGCGGGACGAGTCCGGGGTCAGCACCTCGTCCGCGATGATCAGCTCGTCACCGTCGAAGCCGAACTCGAACTTCGTGTCCGCGAGGATGATGCCGCGCTCGCGGGCGATGTCCCGGGCCCGGGCGTAGACGTCGAGGGTGGTGCGGCGGAGCCGGGCCGCGGTCTCCGCGCCGACCTCGCGGGCCACTTCCTCGTACGACACGTTCTCGTCGTGGTCGCCGACGGCCGCCTTGGTGGCGGGGGTGAAGATCGGCGCCGGGAGTTCGGAGCCGTCGACGAGACCCTCGGGGAGGGCGAGGCCGCAGACCGTACGGGACTCGTTGTACTCGACGAGGCCCGAGCCGGTCAGGTAGCCGCGGGCGACGCACTCGACCGGGACCATCCGCAGCGACTTGCAGATCAGCGTCCGGCCGGCCCAGTCCGCGGGAGCTCCGGCGGGGAGCTCCGTGGACAGGACGTGGTTCGGGACGAGATCGGCGAGCTGGTCGAACCACCACAGCGACAGTCGGGTGAGGACGCGCCCCTTGTCGGGGATCTCGGTGGGCAGGACCCAGTCGTACGCGGACATACGGTCGCTGGCGACCATGACGAGGTCGCCCGCCTCGTTCCGGTACAGGTCCCGCACCTTGCCGGTATGGAGGTGGGTGAGTCCGGGGACCACCACGGGCTCGGGCTTTTCTACGAATCCGGACACGCTGCCTCCGCGTAGGTTGATCCAGGAGTCGCTCCGATTGTCCCGTATCAGGGTGGGGTGGGGTGGAGCGGGGTGGAGCAGGGGCAGTGTGTGGCGGCGGAGACGCGCCGTTCAGGCGTGCTTGCAGATGCGGTCGAGGAGATTGGCGGTGGCGCGCTGGATACGCGGGTCCACATGGCCGGGGCGGTCCAGCGCCGGGGACCAGGCGAAGGTGCCGGAGGCGAAGACCAGAGCGCCTGAAGGGGCCCGGTACAGGGATGTCTCCTGGTGCCGTGTCGTGCCTTCGCTGTCCTGGTAAGGGGAGTGGGCGAGCAGGATGCGGTTGTCGTGCTCGGGGAGTGTGGTGCGCGGGAAGTAGCGGTCGGCCTCGCCCGCGACCAGGCCATCGATCTCGTCGCCCTCGCCGGCCCCGGTCGCGTCCCAGAGCCAGTGCTCCGCGTTCCGTACGACCAGTGGGTGGGGGTCGGGGACCCGGCCCGCGTACTGGATGCCGAGGAGCTGCTGCTCGGCCCGGTCGACCTCGCGCCAGAGCGCGGGCTTCCCGGGGCCGCGGCGCTTGCGGCAGGTGAGCAGCCGGTCCGGCACGCCGGACGGCGACGGGGAGAGGCTGACCTGCCAGTACATGGTGTTGGCGGAGAGGAAGACCAACGAGGTGCCGCCGTCCCGGGCAGCCTCCACCGTGCGGCGCATCGGGACCGACCAGTACTCGTCGTGACCCGGGAAGACCAGGCCCCGGTAGCGGCCGGGGTCGATCCGGCCCGCGTGCAGATCGCGGGTGTCGGCGTACGCGATGTCGTAGCCGTACCGCTCGGCCCAGCGGATGAAGTCGTAGGCATGGCCGACATGGAGCGGCAGACCTGCGCCCGCGTACGGGCGGTCGAAGGAGACGGTGACCGCGGCGTCCTCCTCGCCGAGGAGCCGGCCCTGCTCGTCCCAGGCGTGGTAGAGGCTGGCGCCGGTGCGGCCGTCCTCGGGGTAGAGGTTGTACGCCTGCCAGGTGATGTCCGGCAGGACGAGCAGCAGATCGGCCGGGTGGTCGTCACGGACCGTGAACGGGATGTGGGAGCGGTAACCGTCGACCGTGGTGAGCACGGCGACATAGGCGCCGATCGACCAGTAGGTGGGGATCTGCAGCCGCCAGGACTGCCACCAGTGGTGGCAGGAGACGGTGCGGTCGGCGGCGAGCGGGGGCGGCTGGACGATTCCGGAGAGCCGCGGACTGGTGGTGATCTTGGCGGCGCCGTCGCCCCCGTAATGACCGATCCGGTAGATGTCCACGGAGAACTGCTGAGGCGGGTCCACGGTGATGTGGAAGTCGATCGCCTCGCCGGGGGCCGCGGCGCCGGACGAGATGAAGCCCTTGATCTGGCGGTGTACGTCGTCGGCGGTACGGGTGCCGCCGCCGGTGCCGCGGGCCAGGGCGAGATCGGCGTACCAGGGGACGACCTGGCCGGTGTCGTCGAAGTAGTTCTCACTGCCGCGCAGCCAGGGCAGCGGGCCCTGACCGAAGGGGTCGGAGACGGCATGCGCGAGGGCACCCGATTCCCACCGGCGAATCTGCTCCGCCCCCATAGCGCTTTACCTCCCTCAAGTCCCCCGAGACAACGGTGGTGTGCCGACTGTGGTGTGCCGCGTGTCAGCCTGTGGTGCGCCGACTGCCAGCGTCGATCCCCAGCACATCACATAACGCATGCACTCCGTCACCGTTCGTCGCGAATTGACGTGAACGGAACGCACTTCTCCAGATGTTGGCGGGTACGGGGTGGGCCGTGGGTCACACGAGGCGGACGGGCTTGTCGGTGCGGACGCCGACCGAGGCGAGCCAGCACCGCAGCGGTCCGGCGTCCCCGTCCTCGACCAGGCTGAGCACGGGGCTGCCCAGATCCGCCCGGCGCTCGCCGTCAACCAGCAGGGCGGGCCCGTCGAGCCAGTCGAGGCCGGGCGCCGCGCCTGCCGTGTCCACGGCGGCGCAGCAGACCATCGCCGCCACATGGTCGGCGAGCAGCTCCGTACCGGTACGGGGCGGCTGGAGCGGGAAGAGCGGCAGCGGGTCGGTGCCCCAGAAGTCCAGGGCGTCCCCGTCGGAGGTGTCGCCCGGAAGCGAGCCGGCCGGGGGCTGCTGCGGAGCTACGGCCTCCTCGCGGGCCACCGCCGCGCTGATCCCGGCCGCGAGCTCCTCGCCCCGCCCGCCCGGGCCGGAGAGCTGCTCGACGACCCGGGCCAGCGTGGGCACGGCGACATCGACGGGATCGGCGCCGTGAGCCCCGAAGGCCCGGACAGCCCCGGCTCCCCCGGCCGGCTCATCGGGTCCTCCGGCCGACGCGGGACATTCGCCCATCGCGTCGAGGACACGGAGCAGACGGGCCGCTTCGGTACGCCACTTCCGGTCGACGACCTCTTCCGGATACTGCTGCCAGTCGACGGGGGACCAGTCGGGACCGGTCTCCGCGGGGCCACCGTGGAAGAGACGGGCGGCCAGCAGCGAGGCCGCCTCGTCGGCCGCACCCGGCTCCTCGAGGAGATCGCAGGCGGGGCGCTCGCCGAGCCGGGAGGTGAAGCCATCGGCCAGGCGGTCGCGCCGGGAGAGTTCAGTGAGGGCGGAGACGACGCCCGCGTCGAGCCGGGACGGCCAGCGGCCCATCCGCCAGGCCGGCAACGCGACCCGGGTGAGCAGCCGGTCCCAGCCCGCGTAGGCGAGGCCGACCTGCTCCTGAGCCGCGATCCGCAGCCCGTAATCCACACCCTGTGCACGCTCGGACGCGGCGGCGGCGACACCCCGCTCCATCGCGGCGGCATGGCCACGACAGCTGCGCAGCAGCAGCCGGGCGATCCAGCCGACGAGGCCGTGCGGCAGCCTGCGCAGCCGTGCGAGCCGCCCGGGGGCGGGGGCGGCCGCGTCGGCGACCGCGCCGTCCAGCCCTCGTACGAAACGGCGGGCGGCGGCTATGTCGGGATGGGCGGCGGGGCCCGTGCCCGCGACGACCGGGGCGAGCACCGCCCGTAGCTCAGCGACCCGCATCCACCACAGGAACGGCGACCCGATGACCAGCACAGGCGCCACCGGCACCCGATGCCGGCGACCGCCGGAGGCGGCGGGCCGGGCCGCCGGGCTCTCCGCGGGCTGTGCGGAAGGGTGTGTGCGGTCCTCCAGCCAGCTGTCGCAGTCAGGTGTCAGGGCTATCGCCGACGGCGCGGGGACACCGAGCCGGTCGGCGAGGTCCCGGACCAGCCGGTAGAGATCGGGGGCGGCCTGCTCGGTGAGCGGGACGGTCGGACTGACCGCCGGCCTCGCTCGTACGATCGCGACCGAGAACGCCGCGGCGCCCAGCAGCACGGCCGCCGCGCAGGCCGTCACGGTCCAGCGCACGGCGTCCCAGCCGCCACCGCCGATACGGCCCTGCGCGCCCGCGACGAGCAGCACGACGGCGACCGCCGCCGGCAGCAGGGCCGCGGCTGTTGCCCTGCTGCGGATGCGCAGCAGGGCGAGAGCTCGGGCGCGCGCAGCCTGCGCACCCAGCTCCTCACCAGTACCGGTACCGGACACGGCCGGACGTCACCCCCTCTGCCCCCGCGGCGGTAGTGCTCACTCCCCCACTGTGGCACCCGTCACTGACATCGCAATGCCGGTGGGCCAAGTGCCGGAACGCTTGCGCCGCACCCTAGTTGGGGCCTCGGCAGGCGTCATCCGGATGGCCCAGCCGTCACTCGATGGAATGGCTTTGGGCAAAGGTGCTGACGGACCGGTGTCCATAGGGCAGAGGCACTCGGCCAGCGGGCCGGGAGGCCCCGGGACATGCCGCGCCCCCTCTGCCTCGGGCCTGAGGGGGCGCGATGTGCAGGGCCGGCCGGGGCCGCCCGGTCAGACTCCGGCAGCCTTCCGGGCGATGTCCGTACGCAGCTGCGAGCCGTCGAGCCGGATCCGCGCGGCCGCCGCGTAGGCGCGCTCACGCGCGCTGGCGAGGTCCTCGCCGGTCGCGGTCACGGACAGCACGCGGCCGCCCGCACTGACGATCTCGTTGCCGTCGCGCCTGGTCCCGGCGTGCAGGACGTACGCATGCGGGGCATCCTGCGCCGCCACCTCGTCGAGGCCGTGGATCGGGTCACCCGTCCGCGGCGTGTCCGGGTAGTTGTGCGAGGCGATGACCACGGTGACCGCGGCGTCGTCGCGCCACTTGAGCGGGGGCAGCTCGTCGAGGGCGCCGTTGGCGGAGCCCAGCAGGACACCTGCCAGCGGGGTCTTCAGACGGGCCAGGACCACCTGGGTCTCCGGGTCGCCGAAGCGGGCGTTGAACTCGATGACACGGACGCCGCGCGAAGTGATCGCGAGACCCGCGTACAGCAGCCCGGAGAAGGGGGTGCCCCGGCGGCGGAGCTCGTCGACGGTCGGCTGGAGGACCGTCTCCATGACCTCGTCGACCAGCTTGGGGTCGGCCCACGGGAGCGGGGAGTACGCGCCCATGCCGCCGGTGTTCGGTCCCTCGTCGTTGTCGAGGGCCCGCTTGAAGTCCTGGGCGGGCTGGAGCGGCAGCACGGTCGTGCCGTCCGTGATCGCGAAAAGGCTCACCTCGGGGCCGTCGAGGAACTCCTCGATGACCACCCGGTCGCAGGCCAGGGCGTGGGCACGGGCCGCCTCGATGTCATCCGTGACGACGACGCCCTTGCCCGCGGCGAGGCCGTCGTCCTTGACGACGTACGGAGCACCGAAGGCGTCGAGGGCGGTGTCGATCTCGGCGGGGGTGGTGCAGACGTAGCTGCGGGCGGTGGGGACACCTGCCCCGGCCATCACGTCCTTGGCGAACGCCTTGGAGCCCTCCAGCTGGGCCGCCTCACCGGAGGGGCCGAAGCAGGGGATGCCCGCGGCGCGCACGGCGTCGGCGACCCCGGCGACGAGCGGTGCCTCCGGGCCGACGACCACCAGCTCGGCGCCCAGTTCAGTGGCGAGGCGCGCGACGGCGTCGCCGTCGAGCGCGTCGACCGGGTGCAGTTCGGCCACCTCTGCGATGCCGGCATTGCCGGGCGCGCAGTACAGAGCGGTGACGTCGGGGTCGAGGGAGAGAGAGCGGCACAGGGCGTGTTCGCGGGCGCCGCCGCCGATGACGAGGACCTTCACGGTGTGCAGCCTAACCGCCGGGGCGCGGCGGCCTTGACGGACGCCGCTCCGTGGACAGTCCCTGAGGCGTACCGCGGCCCTGCCCTGCCCGCGCTACTCGTTGGTGAACTCCTCGACGACCGTGGCCCCCAGCTCCCGGACGATCAGGTCATGGCCGGAAAGCGCCGAGTCGACCAGATCCGGGTCGTCCGCCTCCGGAGTGTCGTCCTCCGGGGCGACCGGACGCGGCGGCTCGGGGGCGGTGTGCGGCTGCGGGGCGGGTGCTGCGGCGGGGCCGGCGCCCGGCTGCTGATGCTGGGCCGGTGCGGGCCGGGACTCGTACGGCTGCGGGGCGGGCGCGGCCGGGCGCTGCGGAGCGGGCGGAGCGGACGGCCGGCCGCCGCCGGTCTGCGGGGGTTGTCCCGCGCCGCCCGACGGGTCGACGATCGCCTCGACCTTCCACTGCATGTTGAACTGCTCGGCGAGCGCCTGCTTCAGCACGTCCTCGCTGCCGCTGCTCGCGAAGTTGTCGCGGGCGCCGGCATTGAGGAAGCCGATCTGCAGCGTGGTGCCGTCGAACCCGGTGACCTGCGCGTTCTGGCTGAGCAGGATCCAGGTGAACCGGCGCCGGTTCTTCACGGCCTCCAGGATGTCCTGCCACATGTTCCGCACCTGCGCGGCGCCCTGCGCCATGCCCGGGCTCGGGGTCGGCTGGGGGGCACCGGGAGCGGAGGCCGCCGGGGCCGGGGCGGGGGCCGCAGAGGTGACGGGAGCCGGTGCCTGACCGGGGGCGGAGGCGGTGGGCCAGCCGCCGGGGCGGCGCCCGGACTCCGGCGCGGCCGCGGCGGGCCACGCCCCGGGACGCTGCCCACCCGCGGGAGCCTCGGCGGGCGGCTGCGGAGCGGGAGCGACAGGTGCGGCGGGAGCGGGGGGCGCAGCCGGGGCGGGCTGCGCAGGCGCGGCGTACGGCGCAGGCTGCACGGGCGCGGCGGGGGGCGCGGCCTCGGGAGCGTCCCCCCGCATAGCCGCCCGCGCCGCAGCCACCCCGCCACCCGGCGGGACCATGGCCGCAGGCTCATGCGCCTGCGGCCCCGCTACGTACCCCATGGCGGGGCCGGTCCCGGCGGCCGCGAAGGAGGCACCACGCTCCAGCCGGTCCAGCCGGGCCTGCAGCGAACGCTCGTCGTCGAAGGCTGCGGGCAGCAGCACGCGGGCGCAGATCAGCTCGACCTGGAGGCGCGGCGAGGTCGCCCCGCGCATCTCCGTGAGCCCCTCGTTGACCAGGTCGGCGGCGCGGCTCAGCTCGGCGGCGCCGAAGACGGACGCCTGGGCCTGCATCCGCTCCACCACATCGGCGGGTGCGTCGATGAGGCCCTTCTCGCCGGCGTCCGGCACTGCGGCCAGGATCACCAGGTCACGCAGCCGCTCCAGCAGATCGGCGACGAAGCGCCGCGGGTCGTTTCCGCCCTCGATCACCCGGTCCACGACCTCGAACGCCGCGGCCCCGTCGCCCGCCGCGAACGCGTCCACGATGGAGTCGAGCAGCGACCCGTCCGTATAACCGAGCAGCGAGGTCGCCATGGCATATGTCACACCGTCGTCGGCCGCGCCCGCCAGCAGCTGGTCCATCACGGACATCGAGTCACGCACGGATCCGGCGCCGGCCCGCACGACCAGCGGCAGCACGCCGTCCTCGACGTAGCTGTTCTCCTTGCCGCAGACCTCGGCGAGATATTCGCGCAGTGTCCCCGGCGGCACGAGGCGGAACGGGTAGTGGTGCGTACGCGACCGGATCGTGCCGATGACCTTCTCGGGCTCGGTGGTCGCAAAGATGAACTTGAGGTGCTCCGGCGGCTCCTCGACCACCTTCAGCAGGGCGTTGAACCCCGCCGATGTGACCATGTGCGCCTCGTCGATGATGTAGATCTTGTAACGACTCGACGCGGGCCCGAAGAATGCCTTCTCCCGCAGATCACGGGCGTCGTCCACGCCACCGTGCGATGCCGCGTCGATCTCGATGACATCGATCGACCCCGGCCCGTTGCGCGCGAGGTCCCGGCAGGACTGGCACTCCCCGCACGGCGTCGGCGTCGGCCCCTGCTCACAGTTCAGACAGCGGGCGAGGATGCGCGCGCTGGTCGTCTTCCCGCAGCCGCGCGGACCACTGAACAGGTACGCGTGATTGACCCGGTTGTTCCGCAGGGCCTGCTGCAGCGGGTCAGTGACATGCTCCTGCCCGATGACCTCGGCGAACGACTCGGGGCGGTAGCGGCGGTACAGCGCAAGGGACGACACACCTACGAGGTTATCGGGGCGGACTGACAACCGGCCCCGGACCGAGCACACCACCGAGGACCGGGCGGCCCCGCACCACCGGAAGACACCGGGAAATCGCACAGGCCCCCGGACACGCAAGGGCCCCCCACGCACCCGCCAGAGCCAACCTACCCTTGCTGCCTTCCGGCCCTGGGGGAGTTCAGTCAGATAGCGCCACGTGAGGGGCTGATGCCTACCTTAGCCGATCCCACCCCGGTCAAGTCCACCGGTCCGCCGTCCCGACCCCGCCCCGGGGAACGTGTTCGCGAGCACTCCTCAACGTCTTGTATTGTTTGCCGCGGAGGATTCGCCTAGTGGCCTAGGGCGCACGCTTGGAAAGCGTGTTGGGGGCAACCCCTCACGAGTTCGAATCTCGTATCCTCCGCCATTGCTCTCACCGGGCAATACGTCGAAGGGCCCCACCGCTTGCGGTGGGGCCCTTCGACGTACGTGGTTGCAGTTTTGGTTGCAGTTCCTGACTAACGCATGTTGAGGATGGACCTGCACACGTTGCAGTACATGGCGGCGTTCCGCCCGTAGCGCCGCATCATCTGGCCGCAACCGGCACACAGTCCGAGCTCCCACGGCGGGCATCCCAGCGCGGCGGAGGCGGCGGCACGCTCTACGTCCGTGATCTTGCTCGAGTCGCGGGAGCGCTGGACCGGCATGCGGGGCAACGTGAAGCCACCGGTCGGCTGATCGAGATCACGCAGAGGCCGGCCGTCGCTGACGAACCAGCCCTCTTCTCCCGCTCGGCAGGTGCGGTCGACCTCCTGCTCGGCGAAGGTGATCACGTCGTCCTCGTCTTCGACCGGGGACGCTGGGAAAGGATTCTTCTCGCCCACGAGCTCCTGCCACAATGTGCGGTCATCGACCGAGACCCACATGTGCCGGCCAGCGCGGCCGTTCCCTCGGCTGGGCACATAGACCGGGACGCTCTCACCCGTCGCACTTTGCAGAACCAGGTCCTCGATATGGACGGGCTTCCGCTCAGGAAGGCACAGCGCGGGCACAAACCAGTCCGCGTGGATCGCGCCACAATGACCGGCGCCCTCGCTGATCAGGCAGTGGCGCTCGCTGCTCGGTACGCACTTCCAGACTTCGAGGTGCCGATACCCGCCGCGGATCACCATCTCCTTACCGTCGGCGATGTCCTTCCACGGCATGTCGTCAACGCGCGCCCACGGCGCCCGGTCGATCAGGGAGGCCGTCCGGTCCTTCGCCACCCAGAGCGGGGTGATGCCGTGCTCCACAGCGTTGACCGAGCGCCGATGGACGCTGCTCGGGCTGAGGTGGTGGTACTGGATCTCCCAGCCGATCCTGAGACCGCCGGGACCGGTGACGACGGCGTCCGAGATGCTACGACGGTTGGCCATGGGAACCTCGGCCTCGGCATACAGGCCGTACTGCCCGGCGGTCTCGACGACCCGCTCCTTGGTGGCCTTATGTTGTGCGCTCTCGGCCGGGGTCGCCTTGTGCGTGATCGGCAGGTGCGAGGCGACGAGCGGTCGCCGGCCGCCCACGCGCCCTCGGCGGATGAACATCCAGGGCGACTTGCCGCCCGACTCGGACAGACACTCGCGCTGGTCGTGGTGGGCGAGGCATTCGAGCAGCTGCGGGTTGCGCTCGGAAACCCTAGCGGTGATCTCCTGGAGCAGATCGGGACGGTCCGGGTGACCGAGGTCGGGCCGGGACAGATTGATCTCTAAGCCGTATCCGGTGTGCCACACCCCATTTGCCATTCCTCCACCATAGGAAGGACCACTGACGCTCCAACAGGTCGCATGGTTAGCGGTGTTGGAAGTAGTCGCCCCTGCGCTACCGATTTGTCCGGGCACGAATCCAGCGGCCAGAACGGCCTTCGGACTCTCAGGTGGACAAGGCCCACGCGACAACTCGCCTCACGACTGCCCGAGTTGTGTGCGTACATGTCCGAAACTAGCCGCATTGGTTCAGCGAACGTGAGTAGGATCACGCTTCATCCGCGCGACCGGGTAGGACTGTCCGCAGTGTCTGGTCACCCGCTCCCCAGCCCCTGAAGGTGGATGGATGACGGCTCCCCAACTCGGAACGTTGCTCCTGCAGAACAGGTACGAAATCACCGCGGGTCCGCACATAGGTGACGGCGAATCCCAGGTCTGGGAAGCTTTCAGCGAGGGCTACACGTACCTGCTCAAGACGTGGACGTACGAGGGTGAGCAACCGGACAGGGTGCAGCGCGCCCTATGGGACCAGGAACTGCGCACCTTGTACAAGGTCGCAAGCAGCCCGAGGGCTGACGACGCGCTGGTCGCGCTGAAGGACGCCGGCCTCGACCGGGAACACAACTGTTTCGTCATGGTCCTAGAGGCACCGGGCTACGAACGCGTCGCCACCGCGCTGCGGCGCCGAGCACGCTACCCGTGGCTCTCGAACCGCGGGGCGACCTCACGCGAACAGTTGTGGAGCGGCTTGCGGCGCGTCGCCACAGGGCTGAACCTGTTGCACGAGCGCCAGGTCCTGCACCGGGGCGTGGACCTCGACTCCCTCTTCTTCGATGAAGACCTCGGTGCCGAATCCCTCCGGCTCGGTGGCTTCGAATGGTCCGTCAAACTAGGTCGTCCGGTAGGAGCCCAGCCTCCCGACGGCTGGCCAGTTCCACCGGAGCGCGCCACGGGAGGTGTGACTGCCTGGCGTCAGGACGACGACTGGTTCGCCTTCGGCATCCTCTGCGCTCGGCTACTCCTCGACCTCGAACGCCTCACGACCAATCCCCCGCCCGAGCGTCACGCACGAGTGCTCAAGACCATCGACACCTCCAAGAGCGAGCTGACCGAGGCCGAGCGCAAGCTGTTGCTGGACCTCGTCGCCGAAGACCCGCTGGAACGCCTGACCGCGCCGTACGACATCATCGGCCGGATCCAGGACATCACGCGGGCCCTGGCGAACCCCCTGCGCACCCAGCAGGAGGACGCGCAGTACGTCTTGGCCCTCGATCTGCGGCGGCTGGAGTTCATCGATCACCTGATGGACAGCGGGCTGCGTGACCACCTACGCCTCGATCCCATGGGGACTTTTATCCCTGGGGACCCGATCCATCGAAAGGAGGCATGCGAGTTCGTCCGCCAAGACCTGCAGAAACCTCTCCTGTACGCCGTTCCCAACAGGCCGTACTTCATCCTCGTCGGCGGCAGGCTCAGCCTGAGGATCACGGCGCACCGGGGGAAGGACGGCACGTCCAGCTGGCAAGTTGCGGACTGTCGGTCCGCCCAGCCACTGCTCTACAGCGAGGGTGACGATAGCTTCCGCGAACTCCCGCCCGGCCGCGTGTTCGCCTATGCCAGGGACGAGGTGGGCCGCGACCGTACGATCGCGCAGAACGCCACGTCGTGGGAGCCCGCACTGCCAAAGATCGACCGCAGCGCGCAGGTCTCACGCGAGCTCAGCCGCTTCCACGAGTTCGTCCGCGTGAGCAACCAGATCGAACTGCTCCTCCTCGACTCACAGATCTTCCCGTACGAAGTCGTCCGCGGCCCGTGGCAGGAGAACGGCGTGGAGCAGGCTGTGGTCAAGGAGCGCGCACGCCCCGAAGGACACGAGGTCTTCGAGCCGTTCCGCGTGGACTTGATCGACTTCCTGCAGAAGGAGGTACGGGGCAGCGACCGCAAGGTCATCCTGTCGGGAGCCCGCGACGGCGCCCGCCTGAAGCTCCCACCCCGGGACCCCCAGTCCGACGACGACGGCAACGTGTGGCAGGTCGACGACATGGACCAGGCGACCGAGTACGTCACACTCAGCCGTCCGGGCTTGAGTAAAAGCCGGGTGAAGTTGGAGAAGGAGGGGTTCCTCCGCAGCGCTGGCATGCCCGGTCAGATCAGTCTGTTCAGGCGCCGCAAGAAGGCCATCGACGCGCTCGACCAGCACGGATACCTCCTGCGCTCTCTGGCCACCCCGAGCCACGTCCGAATGGACACAGGCGCCTCCGAGCTCCCTGTCGAACTCGACCACGAACGGGTCGACGAGCCCAAACGGGCAAGTATCGAGGACATCCTCCGCGTACGGCCCATCTACACGCTGCAAGGGCCCCCCGGCACGGGCAAGACCACTCTCGTCGCCTGGCTGTTGCGCGAGATCCTGACGGAGGATCCCGTCGTCCAGGTCCTGGTCACTGCTCAGGCCCACGGAGCTGTCGATGTGCTCAGGTCGAAGGTGGGCGAGGCGTTCCAGGACGTACCCGAAGCTGACAGACCGCTGCAGATTCGACTGCGGGGCCCGCACAAGGCCGGCACCACATTGCCGGAGGATGGCGTCGAGGGCGTGGCCAGGCAGGTGCTCCAACGCAGCATCTCCCAGCTCGAAGCCATGAGCTCGCCCAGCAAGGTGCAGCTCACCTGGCTGGAGGATGCAAAGGCCATGGTCAGTGAGATCAACATGATGCAGGAGCAGGGAGATCTCGGACCGCGTTCGTCGGACTTCGTCGAACTGGTCAAACGCGGCGCGAATCTCACGTACTGCACTACCAGCGCCAGCGACTTGGTCGCCCTCGCCGCTGGTCAGGCGTTCGACTGGTCGATTGTCGAGGAGGCGGGCAAGGCGCACGCGTTCGACCTCGCGCTGCCACTGCAGGCAGGGCATCGCTGGCTGCTGATCGGTGACCACAAGCAGCTGGATCCTTACCGGTACGAGGACTACCACAAGGGAATCGACAAGCTGGATCCGGTGGCGCACATTCTCGGCCGTCTCAAAATGCGGGCGTCCGGCATGCTCGACCAGGATTGGCTCGATACGTGGGAGCGCCGCAGTCAGGCGGACCGGGACGAGTTCCGCGAGTACGCCAAGGAATGGCTGAAGACCTTCCACCGTCTGTACGAGTACTGCGCCGTGGCCACGGGCGCGGACCGTCTTGTCACGGACACCGAAGCGAAGGGGGCGTCCGCAGGGCAGTTGATCGGTCAGCACCGCATGCACCCGGATATCGGCCAGCTCATCTCCGAGGCGTATTACCAAGGTCGACTGATGAACCGCACCTTGAACAAGAAGGGCGAACCGGTCGAGCGGGTGCGTCACGGTTTCCACACCCCGAGCGGCATCCGTCACCGGGCTGTGGTCTGGCTCGATGTGCCGTGGTGCCGCAACGATGCCGCCACCCATGAGATCGGCCCGAACAACGGCCAGTCGAAGTACACCAATCCGATGGAAGCTCGCGCGCTCACCAACTTCCTCCGGACCCTGGGGCCCGACGGCGGATGCGAAGGCAAGCTCGCGGTACTCGCCCCGTACTCTCGGCAGGTGAGCCTGCTCAGCCAGCAGTTGCGGGGCACACCCCTGCCCTCCGGGCTGCAGGTCCAGCTCGGTCTCAAGGCCGAAGCAACCGACGGCAACCGGTTCCCCGCCCACACCGTGGACTCCTTCCAGGGCAACCAGGCGGACATCGTCGCCATCAGCCTGGTCCGCAACAACGAGAAGGAGATCGGCCACGGCCTGGGGTTCCTCGACGACCCGGGCCGGATGAACGTGCTCCTCTCGCGGGCGGAGCGCCTGCTGATCCTCGTCGGGTCCTGGGACTTCTTCTTCCACCAGGTGCAGGCAGTACGCCTCGAGGACGAGTCCCAGCCCCTGTGGTCCTTCAAGAAGATCGTCACCCTGCTCGACGAATGGTTCCTGGATGGCAGGGCTGTACGCATCCCGGCTGATCTCAGGGAGTACTCGTGATCGTCCTCGTACCTGTGCGCATGTTCAGCGTCAACTTCAGTGTGGCCCGGGGCCGCCCGTACAGCCGCCTGGAGCGGCGGGTTCTGGAGGAGATCGCCGCACAGGCTGGTGTCGCCCCTCACCAAGGCGCGACCCTGACCTCCCTGTGCGATACCTTCCGGGTCCACGAACGGCTGATGGTCGAAGCCGTGGTGACCCTGGTCGGTGCAGGATGGGTCGCTGTCACCAGCGGCCGGGAGGCTACTTTCGTCCTCACCGACGAAGGACAGCAGGCATGTTCTTCCGGAAAGGACCCGGCATCGGTCGTCGTTGCTCCGGCCGCGCCCTGCACGTTGGTCTTCGATTGCACGGCAGGGCAGCTGGCCAGGCGTGGTGAAGTGCAGACCGTCTCGAAGCAGGAGGCACGACCGGACCTCAACCCGGCCACCCCCTTGCGCATCGTGCGCAACGCGCTGGACGAGTCACAGATCCAGAAGCTACTGCCCCGAGCCAGCGGCGAGTGGGTGCGTAGCATCGGGCGGCCCAGACTCGTGACAGTCGATCGCTACCTCCCCGTACGCGTCGACCTCGCCGACCGGGCCATCACAGGGCTTCCCCGTGGCTGGCACCAGGCTCTGTCAGCCGAGATCCTGGCAACTGCGCAGACCAGGCAAGAGGAGTTGGAGAGTGCCCCGGACGTCCAACCGACCCCACAGGCAACCGGAGTGAAGGTGACCCCTTCGGTACAGGCCCGAATGCCGGCCGTCGGCCACGGGCACAGGCCGACACCACTGAGCATCCCAGGGCGGAAGTCTCCCACCGTCGCATTCGGGGCCGCAGCGGCACCCCAGACGGGTGTCACCTTCCCGTGGCTGGAAGGCTCCGATCCCTTCGGAAGCAGGGATGACGGTTCTCCGGACCAGTCGACCGAAGCGGCTTTGTTCGCGGAGTTGTCTGATGGGAAGGCCCACCAACTCCAGATCGCCGAGGCACTGGCCACGACGGCAAACCACGTCTTGATCGCTTCACCCACGGTGAATCTGGAGAGCCTGTCGAAGCTCGGCGACGCCATCCAGGCCGCAGTGGCGCGCGGGGTGCGCGTGGACGTCCTCTACGGTGAAACGGACGAGGGAACCAACCCCCAGGACGTCGTCAATCTGCTGCACCGGATCGGTTACCACGCCGCGGAACGTCTGGGCAGAGATCTCCTGAAGCCAGCCAAGGATCGGACGGGTAGCGGTGCGAGCCTCCTGATCTTCGACGGAAGGGGCGGAGCACTCGAAGCGGTCATCGGTAACTACGCGTGGGTCGGCTCACCCTGCTCAGGGAGGGCACGCTCCGTCCACGTAGGCGGAACCGAATTCATGGCCCAAGTGGCACGGGCAGCCGCAGGTCTGTGGACGTGGAGCGGTGATCCGGATTCCGCCGACCGCTGGCGCCGAGTGGCGGACCGCTGCCAGGACGACACCGCCGTCTCCGCGGCCCGGGGAGACCGTTTGAAGGATCAGGTCCTCGCCGAGCTGATCGTGGACGACGAACACGCCCAGGTCACGCAGAGCTCCGAAGACGGTTCCCTGCGAGTTGGCGGCACTTGCCGACACGAGAATGGGTTTGCAGCAGGCATCCGCGGAGTCTCGGTGGTGATCCGCCACCCGGTCACCTTGGCCATGCCGTAAAGATTGGCTCCGGCACCGCTGTGCCATCACGAAGGCATGAGGGCTCTGGCGGGGGACGACGGTCCGCAGAGGCGCGTTGAGCCCTGGGAACCAACTACGCCCTGGGAGAGCGCTGGAAGTACGCGGCACTCTCCCAGGCTCGATATTGGCCCGGCCTTCGTCACCACTCGTCGGTGTCGCCGTATTTCCCCGGATACCGCGCACGGTCCGCAGCCTGTGCGCACGCCTCGGCGAAGGCTCCCTCCACGGCTGCCTTGCCCGTGCCTCGCACCTGGGCCTCGACCTCTTGGCCCGGGCCGGGGCATCGAGCCGTGCGCCATGCGGAGAGGCGGTCTGTGTAGGCATTGACCTCAAACTCCCAGGCCGGCACCGACCACTGCGCCGGGAGCCCGGTCGCCGCTCGTTCCCCGCCGGGTAGGAAGATCGCTCGGGCGTGGAAGACCACAGCCCGCTCCGGCACGCGGTCGCGGATGGCGCTCGCGCCGCCGGGTCCCTGGTGTTCCCAGCGCCAGCGGTCCCATTCCTCGATCCCGGCCGTGCGGTCGGGCCAGTCCTCGCTCCACCGTGCGACGACCTCGTCGGCGTGCTCGCGGTGAAGGAAGGGAACCCGCCGGTCTCCAAGCCGGGCGACGTGCACCACAAGTTCGGCGGGGACGGGCCTCTGGCCAGCACCCAGCGCGGCACTTCCCGTGGTCTGGTCTGTCCCCCAGAGGAGGCCGCCAATCTTGTCGGCAGTGTCCTTGAGAACGCGGCTGGTCAGGTGCTGGTAGCGGCGACGCATCCGAGCCGATTTCCCGGGTTCCCATCCCATGATTCCGTCCACGACCGCATCGGAGACACCGAGGATCAACAGGACGGTCGCTGCGGTGTGGCGGGCGTCGTGGAGGCGGCCGTCACGAACTTCCGCCGCCTTCAGCAAGTCCTTCCACTTGTGGAAGTCCGTGTTCGGGTTCAGAGGCTCGCCGGTCGGCGAGGTAAAGACGTACCCCTTCTCCGTCCACAGATCGCGTGCGCGCTTCCGCTCGCGGTCCTGCTCCCCCTTGTGCTGGCGGAGTAGCTCCATCAGCTCACCCGGGACGCCGATGGGCCGCTGACCGGCGCGGGACTTCACGCTCTTGGTCTCGCGCCGGGTGTTGATCTTCTGGGGGCAGAAGCCGGGCTTGCGCCCACAGCGGTCGCCGCAGCCGTGCTGGTAGCGGGGCCGCAGCCGGCCTCGGCGTACGCGGATCACATCGAGTTCGAAGTCGACATCGCTCCATTGCAGGCCGAGGACCTCGCCCTGCCGCAGGCCGAGCGCCAGGGCGATGACCCAGCGTGCGGTGTTGCGGTGCTTGTTCGCTTCGGCGAGCAGGCGCTGGACCTCCTCGACCGAGTACGGCTCAACCTCCTCTTCTTCGACACGAGGGCCCTTGGCGATCGTGGCTGGGTTGACCGTGAGATGAACCCGGCGCACCGCCTCGTTGAGGGCGGTACGGACGGTCCGGTGACTCTGGTGGGCGGTGCCGGCGGCGCTTCCGTTGTCCTGCATCTTCTTGTAGAAGCGCTCCAGATGTTCGGGCTCCAGCTTCTCCAGGCGGTGGGCACCGAGGCCGGGTATGAGGTGGTGGTAGACCGCGACGCGGTAGCCGTCGATGGTGTTCTCGGAGACGTTCGGCGCGGCAATGTTCTCGACCCAGTGGACGAGCCAGGTCTCCACCGTCCAATTCTGGCCGGCCTTGCGGACAGCTCCCTTGTCCCTCTGACGCTCCAGCTCGCGAACGGCCTTGGTGACATCAGGGCGGGTCTTGCGGCTGATGTGCCTCCGGTCGGATGTGCCGTCATCCTTAGTGCCGACGGTGACGTATCCGTGCCAACGACCGTCCTTCCCACGAAAGATCGAAGAGGCACCGTTGGGCTGACGGCCCTTCGCCGTCGCGTCCCGCGTCATGCTGCAGCCCCGAAGTCGCTGGCCGTGAGCTGCCGGGCCAGAAACTCGTTCACCGCCTCCGCTGGGATGCGACGCAAGCTGCCGATCTTGACCGAGGCGATCTCGCCGGAGGTGACGTACTCGTACAGCTTCGTGCGGCCGATGCCGATGCGCCGCGCGGCTTCGGCAACGGTGAGGGCCACGAGAGTGGTGTCGCCTCCGGCTGGACGTCGTTCTGAGAGCAGCTTTCGCAGGTCGGCCTCGGAGACATCCAGCAGGTCGGCTATCTGGGCGAGCGGCAGTTCGGTTCGGGGCAAGGGAGAGTCCTCTCCTGGCAGGCCGTGGGACGGCGAATCCCGTTTGGCCGCCGAGTCGTTCAGGGATGGGCGTGAAGAGAAGGAGCCGGAGACGGCAGGAAACCCGCGCTGTTCGTAGCAGCGAGGGCCGAATCAGCTCTGTTCGGTCGGCGCGTCCATGCGCTCACCGAGGAAGCTGCGGAGCTGTGTCGGGGCGCCACGGTGATGATGGAACTCGCCCTTCGAGGCGATGGTCAGCTCGTGGGTCAGCAGAGCCTTGACCATGTCTTCCTGGTTGGGATTGGCGTCCGTGTACGCCGCGAGTTCGTCCTGGATCCGGCGCATGTCCTTGCCCAGGGCCCGCCATTCCGTCCATCTCGCGACGTAGTCGCCGACGAGACGACGGACCAGCGGGTTGGCGAGCTGGCCGGGGGGGCTGGTCAGCTCGTCGAAGGTCAGGTCAAAGACCTTGCAGAAGCCGAGCGCCTCATCGAGGTTGACCCGGCGGCGGGGCTTGCCGCTCTCGATGCGCCAGATCGCGGACTGGTTGACCGGGTGGCCGGCGTCTGCCATTCGCTCGGCCAGTGTGACCGTGCTCCAGCCGCGGGCCTCACGTTCGAGCTTGATGCGCTCCGCGACGTGATCTTCGGCCAGCGGCCGCTCCGGCCCCGCGCGGGAGGCGCCTTCGTCACTGCTCATCACTGCACCTCCTTGCCGGGGCCCGACGGACAGCCGGGGCGATGGTGAAAACTAAACACCATTCCGGAGCCGAATGCAACCGTTGCGCTTCCGAAAACGTCAGGTACTGTTGACGTCCGCCCTCGAACGGGGGCGAACGCAAAAAGCCCCCGACGCTACGAACGTCGGGGGCCAAGCATGAACTCTCGTAACCGCCCATCCCTGAACGATTGACCCGCGTGGCCTGGGATTCGCCGTCCCGTACGGCCCGCAAGTTGAGGAGCTCAATGTCCAGTATGGACGAACCCCGGCCGAACGCGCCACACCTCGCGGGAACCGGCCGCCAGCCCTCGCCGGGCGACCTCACCGCGGTTCCGCCGCACGACGTCGACGCCGAAGCCGCCGTGCTGGGGGCCTGCATGCACAAGGGCGAGGTGATCGACGAAGTGCGCCTGCTGCTCGACGCAGCCGATTTCTACCGCCCCGCGCACGAGACGGTCTGGCGCGCCATCCTCGCCCTGCACAGCGAGGACAATCCGACCGACCCCATCGTTCTGTCGCACCAGCTGCGCGCCCAGGACGACCTGGAGCGGGTCGGGGGTGTGGTGTACGTCCACCAAGCTCGCCGACGCCGTGCCCTCCGCCAGCAGCGCCACCTATTACGCGGGCATCGTGCGCACGATGGCCGACCTCAGGCGTTTGCGCGCTTCCGGCATCCGGACCGCTCAGCAGGCGATGGAGCCGGGCGCCGATCCGGATGCCATCCGCAGCGAGGTGGAGGCAGAGGTCCAGGCGGAGCGCGAGCGTGCGCTGGCCTCGGGACAGGGCCGACTCTCCCGGTTCATCACCGACGGATGGCGCTTCGTCACCGAGACCGGCACTGACACCGAACCTCTCTGGGGCACTCGGGAGCAGGCGGCCTGGTCGTCGGGAGAGAGCCTGATGATCGTCGGAGCGCCGGGAGTCGGGAAGACCACGCTGGCCCACCAGGTGATCCTCGCTCGTCTGGGCCTGTCGGACAGCGTCCTGGACATGCCTGTCGCACCGAGCCGGCGGGTGCTGTACCTCGCGCTGGACCGGTACAAGCAGATCGCCCGCGCCATGGCCCGCAGCGTCGGGCCCGAGCATGAGCAGCGCTTGCGCGACGGGCTCGCCGTCTGGCAGGGCCCCCTGCCCGCCAGTCTGGACAAGGAGCCCGACCTCCTCGCCGACCTCGCCGCAGCCCACCAGGCCGACACCATCGTGATCGACAGCCTCAAGGACGCGGTGAGCACGCTGGTCGACGACGCCCTCGGCGTCGCCTACAACAACGCCCGCCAGCGAGCTATCCGCAATGGCGTCGAGATCATGGAACTCCACCACCAGCGCAAGGCCACCGAGGGCGCTCCACGCGCCCAGAAACCCACCCTGGACCGCGTCTACGGCTCCACGTGGATCACCTCCGGCGCGGGCAGCGTTCTCTTCGTCTCCGGGGAGGCCGGCGACCTCGCTGTCACCCTGCACCACCTCAAAACCCCCACCGGCGAGATCGGCCCCCTCCAGGTCATCCACGACCACGAACGCGGCATCTCGACGCTCGACCCCGCCCTCGACCCGGTCGCCATCCTGCGACAGCGCCCCGACGGCCTGACCGTGCGCGAACTCGCCATGATCCAAAGCGGCCAGAACAACCCCGAGCGCTCGGCCACCGAGAAAGCCAGGCGCACCCTGGACCGACTCGTCAGGGCCGGACTCGCAGGCAAGGCCGAAGGCACCGCAGGCGGCACCGGAGGCGGCCAGCAAGCCCGCTACCGCGCCTCAGTCCGCCATATCGGCGCCGTCTCCTGACACAGCGCCGGACGCCGGGACCGTACACGAGGGCGTACACGCACCCCTCCCCCGCGCACCGGCCCACGCCTCACCGCAGGCGTACACGCCAAGACCAAAACCCCAGGTCAGACGATCACGCGATCGTTCACGCCGCACACGCACGCCAGCGTTCACGCATGAGCCCCCCTCTAGAAGGGGGCTCACGTGTACGCCCCCTGCGTGAACGCCGTGATCGCCTCCGCAGAACCACCCCGGAGAACCCGCATGACCACACCCGACACCCCTCATGACACCACCCAGCAAGGCCACGCGATGCCCCACGCCGAGCACGTCCAAGACGTGAAGCCACAAGCAACGGCCCAGCATGCGGCCGAGCGGTACGCCCTCGCCGCAGCCGGAACCGCCATCATCGCCCTCACCGCCGGCGGCTTCTGGCTCTCCTACGCACACCTCGCCCAAGTCGCCGGACAGCATGGCCTGGGAAGCTCCCCGGTCCGGCAATGGGCCTGGCCCGCGACCCTGGACGCCTTCATCGTCGCGGGCGAACTGCTCATGCTCCGCGCCGGCCTCCGCCGGGTGACCGACTGGTGGGCGGTCACCCTGACCGCTACCGGGTCGGTCGGATCCATTGGGCTCAACGTGGCCGGTGTCAGCGGCACGGGCAACGCGAGCGTCGTGCCCTTGCTCGACTACGTGGTCGCGGCGGTTCCCCCGACCGCAGCCCTGCTGGCCTTCGGCGTGCTGATGCGGCAGATCCACCAACTGGTCGACCGGCCCCTCGACCGCCCGGCACTCAATTCCGCCGAGGCACCGGAACCGCAGGCTACGCCATCCGAACGCATCGCCAATCCGCAGGCAACCGATTCCAGCCGAACGCCGCCGCCCCGGATTTCGGAGCGCCAGCCGCGCGGTGGGCGTCCGGTCAGCGCGACGGTGGAGGAACTGGTTGAGATCGGGCGGATCGCCGCGGCCGAACAGCGCAAGCTCACACGGGGCATCGTGCAACAGGCCATACGTGCCAAGGGACATACGGTCGGCGGCCAGAGGCTGACCGAAGTCATGGAAGTCCTCCGGTCGGAACCCGGCATCGGTCGGAACGTCGGCTGATCGCCCGCCATCCGGTGGCCGGAACTCCTACGGCCACCGGTCAAGCGGTCCCCGCCTCTCCGCCGCCATCACTCATCCACACTCCCGCAGTCGTAGCCGTGGCCTCCGCACGCCACCCACCCGGCCCACACCTTCCGGAGAGCTATCCGTGACCCACGACCCGAACCACACTGACGGCGCCATCGATGGGCCGCCGACACTGACGAAGTCGCCTACGCTGACAGAACGTTTGCGGCGGGCGTTCGGACGGACGGCTCCTGGCGGAGCCAGTAGTACCCCGAGTCCGACTCATGGCCGGTCTTCGGGGAGCTCCGCCCCGGGGGCGGCGGAGAGGGCCCAGCGCCAGGGGGCGCCGGACCAGGAGGCCGGGGCCGAGGGCGACCCCGACCAGGACGAGCTCCGTACCGTCCAGCAGCAGATCCTCCACCCCACGCCCACCGCCGAGCCGACGGCCGGCGAGCGAGACGTGCAGAGCATCCAGCCGGCGATCCGCCGCTTCACCGGCACCAAGCGAACCGTCCGCGTCGGCCCGCTGCGCTTCACCGCCGACGAGCACGCCGCCCTCCAGGAGGCCGCCGCCGAGCACGGCTACAAGGGCGAATCCGGCATTGCCGCCGACATCGTCCTGGCCTTCATCGACGGCCGCTTCACCGCGAACCTCCCCCTGTCCGAGGACCGACGCCGCATCCACATGTTCCGCGCCCAGGTGCTGCGCGCCCTCAACACCGGCGTCAACGTCAACCAGATCGCCCGCGCGCTCAACAGCGACTTCACGCCGCCCGACATCCGTCAGCGCCTCGACGAACTCCACCACCTGCTCGCCCTGATCGCCGAAGCCCTGCGCCGGCCCACTGACCCGACGGAGGTCTGACCGGATGATCGCCGCCATCAAACCGGCCGGGTCCAACACCCGCGGTCTGCTCGCCTACCTCTACGGTCCCGGCCGACACGACGAACACCTCGACCCGCACCTCGTCGCCGCCTTCGCCATGCTCGGCATGCCCGACCCCGGCCGCGACGAGAACGCCACCCTGACCGAACTCGGCCGCCACCTCGACGAGCCCGTACGCCTGCGCAACGGCGAGTTCGGCAAGCCTGTCACCGACCATGTCTGGCACTGCCCCGTCCGCGCCGCACCCGAAGACCGCTACCTCTCCGACACCGAGTGGGGAGAGTTCGCCCAGCGCATCGTCCAGGCAGCCGGCATCGCCCCCGCGGGTGACGATCTGGCCTGCCGCTGGATCGCCGTACGCCACGCCGACGACCACATCCACATCCTCGCGACCACCGTCCGCGAAGACGGCCGACGCCCCAAGCTCCACGACAGCGGCATCCGCGTCGGCGACGCCTGCCGGGAGATCGAGAAGGACTACGGGCTGCGCCGCCTGAAGAAGGGCGACCGCACCGGCACCCGGCGCCCCACCCAGGCCGAGATGCACAAAGCCGATCGCCTCGGCTGGGAGCAGACCAGCCGCGAGTGGCTCCAAGACCGCATCCGCTCCGCCCTCCCACACGCCACCAGCACCGAACAACTCCTCGCCTACCTCGAAGCCGACGACATCCTGGTCAAGCCCCGCCGAGGCCCCTCTGGAGACCTCCTCGGCTACGCCGTAGGCCGCCCCGGCGACCTGAACAAGGGCGGCGAGCAGATCTACCACCCCGGCGGGAAGATCGCCCCCGACCTGTCCCTGCCCAAGCTGAAGGCCCGCCTGGAGACCAGCGCCCCCGAGGAACACCCCACCGCCCGGCGCAACCAGCCCACTACTCCCTGGCATCGGGCGACCGAAGCCCTCGACACCCTCGGCGCAGGGACCGCCGACACGAGCGCCGAAGGGGACGCACGGACACAGGCGCACATCACCGCTCTGGGCGAACTGATCGAAGCCACCGCCCAGAAAGCCCCCGCCGGCCTCCGTGCCCAACTGCGTGCAGCCAGTGCGGCATTCGCCCGTGCACAGCGGTCACAGGTGCGGGCCGAGGACCGTACTGCCCATGCCCTGCGGACCGCGGCCCGCGACATCGCCCACACCGCCACCGGCCCCGACGGCAGTGCCCTCGCAGCGTTGACGGCTGCACTCGTCTGGGCCGCCATCCTCGCTGCACGCTGGCACGAGGCCAGGGGCCACGCCCACCAGGCCGACGCTGCCCGCCAAGCCGTCCAGTACCTCCAGTCAGCAGCCGACGCCGCGCTCGGTCCGACTCTCACCGAACTTGAAGCCCGGCGCCCTGATGAAGGGACCCGCCGCACTCTTGCCAACGACGTACGCGCAGCTGTCCCCGAACACGCCGAGCGGATCCTCGCCGACCCGGGCTGGCCCGGGCTTACCACTGTCCTCGCCGACGCCGAAGCGAGCGGCCACAAACCCCACCAGCTCCTCAAGGAAGCCGCAGCCCAACGTGAACTGGCCACCGCCCGCCAACCGGCCCGCGTCCTGATCACCCGCATCCAGCACACCAGCCGCAACCCCACACCCAATCGCCGCGCCGAGGCAGCCCGGCTGCGAAGCATCAGCGCATCGGCCTTGGGCGCCCCTTCCCCCGCCGCCCAGCCGAGGACAACCGCAGCGCCCACGAGCCAGCCGAGCCGCCACCGACGCTGACCCGACAGGAGAGTCAGATCCCCAGAGACCGCCAGCAGCGTCAGCGAGGGTCTCCTCAGGACGCCCGTGAGCCCCGGAAGCGTAGATTCGCATCAGAGAGAGGCCTGAATATCAACGGCTGGGCCGGCCACCACGCATGGTGACCGGCCCAGCCGTTGATACGCCCACTGTCCGTTCTCGGCCTCACTCCCGCCGGAACATGCTGCCCCGCGCGCGATGCCTTCCAACGCGGCGTCCCTCAGGCTGCTCGGTCGTAGAAGCCTTGCTAACAAGCGCCCGGCGAGTCGGTTCATCGTGAAGGAGGAGAGACTGCCAGACCTGCTCCTGCAAGGCGCGGATGCACGGGCCGCAGGCGAACATCGCCGCCTGGGCACCCGCCACACTCACGGGGCCGATCCATAGAACACGGGTCCATCGCTGGCCGCAGTAGAGCCAGCAGACGCCGTCAGTCCATGTATTGCCGTCGTCAGTGTCTGCCACGGCGGGCAGGCCGCCGCGGGCGAACTCGGCGATGCCGGGTATGACCCGAGGCGTCACGGCCAGTTCTATAAACACAGCTCGGTCCCCAAGATCACTCGCTCGGGACAGCTGCCCTGGCCGAAGCCTGCTTGTCGGCGTCGGCGAAGAGGAGCGTGGGCTCGGCCAGGATGTCCCTGCCGGCCTCGCTCTTGTAGATCTCATCGACGCTGCCGAACCGTGCCTCGGTGTAGTCGAGGTCGAGCAGGGCGGCTGCCTGGCGGACCGATGCCTCGTCGGGTCCCTCGATCTCGACGAAGGTGGGGAGGTCCGGCCAGGTGTCGAAGTCGAATGCGACTTCACCCAGGCGCCACTCCTCCCGATAGTTCTCCTGGTAGCGCACCTCGCGCAGGCCGACGTTGCGGAGGATCTCGGCCATGGCGTGCAGGTCCGACACCTCGGTCTCGATCTCGGTGGTGCCGTCGATCGTCGTGGAGTCGGTGACCTGCTTCAGCGTGAGCGTGGAGCGGGTGGCCTCGTCCCTCAGGCGGACCCAGGCACCGCCTTCGAGGGCGTCGTTCTCGAAAATCTTCCGGGTGAGGAGGGTGCGCGGAAATGCCTGGACGGCTCCGAGCGCCGTCAGTTTGGCCTGGAGGCCGTCGACGTCGACGGCGAGGAACTTGGCCTCGTACTCGTGCTTCATATGTCCTTCTTCCCGTAGCTCTAGGAGGGGGTGGACGCACGGGCGGCGAGGAGGAGGCCCATGCGGTGGTTGTGGTCCTGCAGCTGTCCGACGTGCGCCTGCTCGGTGAACTCGTTGGTCCGCAGGGTGAGCAGGACGTCCCAGTCCCCGATGAAGTAACGCCGCAGCTTCTCGGGGGATGTGTAGTGCTCAAGCACGTGGTGGCGTTGCGTGAGGGGCATCATGAACTCCGCGCCGAACAGACCGCCGGGCCGGACCAGGCTCTGCATGCGGTCGACGAACTCGCCCAACGGCCGGTGGTGGTTGGCACTGTAATGCCACGAGCAGCTCGTCCAGACGGCATCACAGGGGGCGGTGATGGGTTCGGAGGCGAGGAAGTCCTCCTCCACGACCTGGACACGGTCGTGAAGCCCTTCCTGCTTCAGCCGCTCGATCATGCCCATCGCGTGACCGGTTCTGTCACCCGGAAGTTGGACCTCGCCGCCGTGGAGGGCGAGCGGGTCGCGCTCGATGGCGACGACCCGGTAGCCGGCCGCGGCCAGCGGTACGACGAGTCTGCCGTCGCTCGCGCCGATGACCGTCACGGTGGAGTCAGGCTCCGTACGCTCCTTCAGCGCGGCGAGGAACTGAGGGAAGAAGGTGAGGGTGTGTCGCCACATGCTGGGTGTCTGCACTGGCTTGCTCTCCTTGCGGGTCGGTGCTCAGGACGGCTCGGAGGACCTCGTCAGGGGTGAGACCGGTGGTGTTCACGCGGTGCATCGGGAACGAGGCGTAGGCGTCGGTGATCTTGTCTGCGGTGATCTCGGCGAGGGCGTCCCACCGCGAGACAGGCTTGTCACGCCTGGCGAGTCGGCGCTGACGCTCACTCTCCGCGCAGGCGAGGTAGTAGGTGACGGGACGCGGGATGCCCGGCGGCAGGGATACGGAGAGGTTGGCTCCGAAAGCGCGGTGGTTGGCCAGGCAGCGTGCGAAGTAACTTTCGACCACCACCGGGATGCCGGCGGACAGGTACCGCTGGATCTGATCGGTGGCAGTGAACAGGGCCGAGAGGTAGAAGCACATGCGTGCCTCTGCGTTTCCCAGCCGGTCGACCTCCTGCCGCAGTGCCTGGTAGGTGGGCGGCACGGTCGGGACCAGTACCGCGCCACGGGCAGCCGCGAGCATGGGGGCGAGGGTAGATTTGCCGGTGCCGCGGAGTCCTTCGACGCTCTCGAACGACGCCGGGTCAGACACGTCCGTACACCACGTCCGGCACCGCGAGAGTGAGTTCGTCGGTGGCGGACGGCCGGTGGTCGATGTGGCCGGCGAGCTTGTCGTACCAGAAGGCGTGCGAGTCCTTGCCGACAGCCTTGCAGGACATGGTGAGCGCGCCGCGCGGGTCAGCTTCGATCCGCTCGATCTCCACAGGGCCCCCGGCGGGGAGGCAGGCGTCCGGCGCACCGAGCTCGGACAGGTCCTCGTCGAGGATCACCTCGATGTCCAGCTCGGCCGAGGCCAAGCGCTCCCGCAGACGGGTGTAGGCCGTGGCGTCGTTGACGAGGAGCTCGGGGTGATCCGCTGCGTTGCCGACCGGCCGGAGACAGTGGAGTTTCAGCTGCTCCACCCCGTAGTGCCGCAGTGTGCGGGCAAGCGGCAGGACCTCGTCGATGTTGCGTGAGGTGACCGTCATGGTCGCGCCGGCACGGACGCCGAGCTGCTGCGCGATTTCGAGTGCGCTCAGGGCACTTCGGTAGCTTCCGAACTTGCGGATCTTGTCGTTGGTCGTGCCGATGCCCTCCAGCGATACCCGGAGCAAGTCCAGGTCGGGAGCGATCTCGGTCAGCCGGCGCTCGATCCGGTAGCCGTTGGTGCAGATCTCGACCTGCATGCCCAGGTCCCGCTTGGCGTACCGGACGACCTGGGCGAGGTCTCGGTAGACGAACGGCTCGCCGCCCAGCAGTGTGACGGCCTCGGTGCCGTACGCGTCGCGCATCAGCGTGAGGAGGTTGACCGCCTCGTCCGTGGTGAAGGCGTCGGCGTGCTGGAGCCGTTTGCCGTGGAAGCAGTGCAGGCATTCGAAGTTGCAGCGGTAGAGCAACTGCAGGTACAGCATCCGGATCCTGCGGATCCCGGTGACATCGCTGATCACGAGGGTCTCCTTCGGGGCGCTTGCCTGGTGGGAGACCTGATATTGGCGGGACAGGTACGGACCTCGTCACCGCGTATCGGGACGCTCCGAGGACGTCCCGGGACGTTTTCAGCGTGCGGAGAGCGCGTCCAAGATCGCGAGCACACGGCCGGTGTCCGTCAGATCGGGCAGGACCGTATGGGCGCCGGCGTCTGCCAGCTCTTGGGCGCCGTGGACGCCGGAGGCGACCGCGATGATCTCGGAGCCCGTGGAGAGTGCGGCCTCCACATCCCTCGGGGTATCCCCGACAAGCACGACGGGCACGCCATCCGGGGCGCCCCGCAGCCGCTGGGCACGCTCCCGGGCTACAGCGACCAGGTCGGGGCGCTGGAGGGCATCGGCCCCGTAGGCGCCCACCGGCAGATCGAGGAGGGGGTCAAGGCCGAAGGCCGCGACCTTCACGCGGGCGTTGTCCGTGATATTGCCTGTGAGTACCGACGACACCCAACTGCTGCGCACGGAAACCTCCTTCAGGACCTCCCGCACGCCGGGCAGGGCTGTCCCCCGGCGGCTGAGGTCCTGGAGACGCACCTCACCTGCGCCGGACAGCGCCCCCTCGATAGCGGTCCAGTCCGGCTCGACCAGGCCGTTCCGCTCGAACATGTCGCGCATGATCAGCCGGTCCGTGCGTCCTTCCGTCCGTGCCGGCCCCGCGGGCGCCCTTCCCGCCAGGACCGTGAAGGCGGCGGCGTAGATCTCCTTGCTGACCCCGGCGTTCTCGATGAGGGTGTGGTCGATGTCCCACAGGACGATGAGCTCCATGCATCCAGCGTAAATACATCGGTCATGGCCCCCTTCCTTCTGGGGAACGTCCCGAAACGTCCTTGCCGCTCCTGACCGTCTCAGCTTGTATGGCGCCTGTGAACGAGCGATTGCACTCCGTGCTCGCCCAGCGCGGCATCCCACCTGAATCACTCGCCGAAGTCTGCGAGGTGGACCCCAAGACCGTTGGTCGGTGGCTCGGCGGGCGCGTTCCCCATCCTCGTCACCGCTTCCGCGTCGCCAAACACTTACGGGTCGAGGAGCTGTTCCTCTGGCCGACACCGGCGCCGAGCACGCCGCAGCAGCTCACCGGTTCAGGTCAGGAGCTGGTCGGGACCTACCAGAACCGGGCGAGCGTCCCGCGCGACACATGGCTGTCGCTGCTCAACGGCGCCCAGGAGCAGATCAGCGTCCTCGTCTTCTCCGGCACCTTCTTCGCCCAGTCAAACCCGCACGTCGCCAAGATGCTCGCCGAACGCGCATCAACCGGGGTGCGAGTGCGGCTCTGCTTCGGCGACTCGAAGGGCCGGGCCGCAGCAATCCGGGGCCACGAAGAGGGAATCGGCGACACACTCGCCGCCAAGATCCGTGCCTCCCTGACCTACTACCGGCCCCTGCTGTCCGAGACCGGATGCGAGGTGAGACTGCACGACACCACGCTCTACACCTCCATGTTCCGGTACGACGATGATCTCCTGATCAACCCGCACGTCTGGGGTCAGCCGGCCAGTGCCAACCCTCTCCTCCATCTCCGCAGAGCAGACACGGCGGGCTGGTTCGACAACTACGCTCAGAGTTTCGAAGCTGTCTGGGCCACCGCACGGCCCTGGACACCCGACCAGAAGGGGCCTTCGCCGCATGGGCAGGACTGAGTACTACAACGACCCCAAGGCCCCCAAGGCGAACACGCTCATCCCCGCCAACAACCTGCTCGTCATCGACGACAACGGCGCCATACTCCTCCAGCGCCGCCGGGACACCGGCCAGTGGGCCCTGCCTGGGGGAGCCCAGGACATCGGCGAGACGGCCGCCGAGTGCGCCGTGCGCGAATGCCTGGAAGAGACCGGGATCATCGCCGAGGTCACGGGGTTCCTGGGGGTCTACACGAACCCGAACCACATCGTGGCCTACACTGACGGCGAGATCCGCCAGCAGTACGAGAACACATACATCGGCCGGCCGGTGGGCGGCGAGCCCACGATCAACGACGAAGCCGACGGCGTCCGCTACGTCCAGCCGAGCGACCTGGACCAGTACGACATCCACCCCAGCATGCGCCAGCAGATCGGCGACTACCTTGCCGGCACGTACCCCTACCTGGGCTGAGCCGCCAAAGCCGCCTCCACCCGACTCACGGCCGCGAGGATGTCCGGCGATGCGCGACGGATGAACCGCCCCACCAGGCTGTCTGCACCGTAGCGATCCATGATCTCCTCCAGCCGATCCTCGGCAGACGTGCCCTTCCCGTCAGGCGTCGTCGTCATGTCGCAATACACCAAGGCATCCACGAGCCGGTGGTCGTCGAGCAGCGGAAATTCGGCTTCCAGATCGCCCCGTAGCCCGCGCTCCTCCGCCTCCAGCAACGCCAACGAGTGGTTTGCCACCAACCGCACCAGCCGCTCATCCGCAGCATGGTCGTCACGAAGAAACCGGGCACCATCCAGCGGATGAAAGCCTGTCGCTGCCAGCCGCGGTGCGTAGCCCACGTCGTGAAGCACGGCGGCAGAAGCCAGCAGGTCCGCGTCACCACCCAGGAGTTCAGTCAGCTCGGCCGCGCGCCGCGCAACCCCTTGCGAGTGCATCCATCGACGAGGAAGGGACTCACGCAGCTCCGCCTCGGCCACCGAACATGCCCACTTCGCCATCGATCGGTTCATGCTCATTACGTGCCCCAGCGGAATTAAGGCCGAACCCACCCTGCGTCTGCTGTTGAGCGGCACGCCCATGCGCCTCGGACCGGCCGAGGCACAGGTCGGCAGTCACGTCCGCTGGCTTGCCGAGACTCTGCTGGCTTGGGCAGCCAGGGCAGCGATCCTGCACGGCGATGGGCACGAGTACTACAGCAGCAGATCTTGAGTGAGTGATCGTTCTTGGACGGCGTGTTTCCAGGGACGGAGTCGTGCGGGGAGTGGGTCGTCGCGGCGGCGGT
>NZ_JBEXID010000018.1:0-117666 GCF_040608395.1 Streptomyces sp. NPDC005181 | reverse complement strand
CCCCGCCGCCTCACTCCCGCCCGCGTCCGCCGGGGGTTTCGCAACGTCCGCGCGACGGCGGCCCGTCCGGCGGCCGCACCAAAACCGTCCAGGCCAGGCCCGGGACGGCCTCCCGGCTCGAAGAACAAGCACCGGGCCAAGCGCCACGACGTCGGCAAGACGGTCAAACGCGCCGAGTCAATCAAGGAACACCAAGCCCGCCGAGGATAAACGCCAAGCTAAGGCGGGCGTCAGTCCACCCATCCGGACTTGCACGTACGCCGATTAGCCAAGACGAACGCATTACGTCCCGAGCCCCTGCCCGAGCGGTGGGGGCTCAACCATACCCACGGCACTATAATCGAACATGTGTCCGATCTGCCGCCCGATCTGCTCCGCCTCCGTACCTTGCGGACCTGGCACGCCATGTGGGTAGAGCGCATCGACGAGGCGATCGCGACAGTCGAGCAGCGGGAGAAGGAGCGGCAGCAGGGCAAGGAGCGGCAGCAGGGCAAGGAGCGGCGGCCGACCGCCCCGGACTGGATCGTTGAGCTCAGCATCGGGGTCGGCGCCCGTCCCATCGAGGTTCACGTCGGCGGGTGCTACGCCGCAGGGAAGCGACGGCGTGCCATCACCCGCGAGCAAGCACTCGCCGCCCTTGCCGACGGGATCCGGGCCTGCATCCACTGCCGGCCCGACACCGAACTCGGGGTGCTGTGAGTGGACAGCTGTCACAGGCTGGACATGTGGAGTTTCCGATCAGGGTGGCGCTGGCTCAGGATGTCCCGACCCTGCCTGAAGGGCTGGGCTGGTGGTTCGAGCCGAAGTTCGACGGGCACCGGACCGTGCTACGCCGCACCGACGACACGGTGATCCTTTACGCCCGGTCCGGGCGGGTCGTCACCCCGCAGTGGATGGACCTTGCCGTGGCTGGCATGGAGCTGCGCCCGGGCACTGTCCTGGACGGCGAAGCAGTGATCTGGCGGGACGGCCGGTTCGACTTCGGGGCGGCGCAGTCCCGCGCGGCGTCATCCCCGACCCGCGCCCGGGCGCTGGCCACCAGGCATCCAGCCTTCTACGCCTGCTGGGATGTCCTACACCACCCCGACCCAGCGATCGGAGACTGCCGGAGCCTTCCATATGTTGAGCGCCGTACCTTGCTGCTGGACCTGCTCACCGATGTGGGGCCGCCGATCCAGCCCGTTCCCGCCACTGACGACCGCGCCGTGGCCATGCACTGGTACGAGGCACTTCAGGCTCAGGGCATTGAGGGGATCGTCGCGAAGCGTGGCAGCGCCAGCTATCCGTCCGGACGCCGTGGCTGGATGAAAATCCGGCACGCCAACACCGAGGACGCCCTCGTGGTCGGGTTCACGGGGCCACGCCTGCGGCCACGGCACCTGGCCCTGACTGTCGATGAGTGGGCACCGGTGCAGTTGTCGGCACGCTTGGATCCCGTCCTCGCCCGGCGCATTGGTGCTGCCCTGTCTGGTGCGGTCGTGGTGGGCGAACGTCGCGCGCAGGGGGAGACGTACATCCGGGTAGAGACCGGCCTCGTGGTCGAAGTCCTGGCCGGATCGGGGCGACACGGAACGCTCACCGTAGTCCGAATGCGGTGACATGCAGCCCGACGCACCCCGGAGAGATGAGCGCCCCGATAGTCGTCCACGGTCTCGGGCTGAGGACTGCATGTCAGAGAGCAATCGCGCAGGTCAGAGGGATGCAGGCGCATCTAAAGGGCGGTCTTGAACACCGTCCGCGTCGGGGCCTGGTCTTGTGCCGGCATGCAGGGCCCTCTACAAGTTGCGGTGACGGCAGTCTCTGACGGCAACGTCGGCACACTTAAGCAGTCTTGACCGCTACCCGGAGCACGTACCGCGCCTTGCCATCACCTCGGTACTCAGGCGAGCCGCCCAGATGGTCGAACTCGTAAAGCGGGTGTCGCAGGTTCGAATCCTGCCGGGGCACCAGCCAAAGGGCCCCGGACCGATCATGGTCCGGGGCCTTTTGACATCCACTGCTGACATCAACGGTGGCGGTCGCTCACGACCGGGGTGCGTGAACGGTTGAGCTGGGTGACTGGCCGCTAGGGTGCGGAGTGGGGTGATCCGGTGCACGGAAGCCCGCCGGTCGGGAATGCGGGCAGTGTCCTCACCGTAGGGCTCGGTGAAGGGGCGCAGCGGATCAGTTTCTCTACCTCGGGCGGGAGTTCTGAGCCGGAGTAAACGGCGAAGAGCGTGGCTTCCTCAGGGGTGTCCCCGATGGCGACGGCCACCTTGGGAGAGATGCCGTCCACCTCGTAGGCGGTCCCCGTCGTGGCCGGCTCCTCGTCCTTGTCCTGGCCGCCGGTGTCCTCGCAGGGTGGCTTGGTGGCGGCGCCGAGCTTCTTCCCGACCATGAAGTCCACGTTCGCCACGTCCCGATACGATCGGTCCTGGTAGATGAACCGGTTGACGCAAGAAGCTGATTCCTCCCCACCGCTACTGCTGTCGGCCGTGCACGCGGCTGCTGACATCGCCATGGCCGCCGCCAGCAGCACGCCCGCGGATCGCCCGGTCCAGCTCATGCGTGTCCCCCCTCGGTAGATGCTGCGCAGAGCGAGGATGTCTTTCCTTGCCGGGCGTCCTTGCCTTCGCTGAGTACGGACACGAGATCGTGCACGTGGTGAGGCTCCCGTGTCCCGAACCGAGATGCCCAGGTCCCGAGATGTGTCCGGCCTCGTGAGCGCCCGTGGTCGGACGGGGCGGCCCTGGTGAGCGCCGCATCCGATCCGAGCAGTGAGCACCTGCCCGGGCAGGTCGACAACTTCGCGCCAAGTAGACGTCGGCAACCCGGATCAGGTTCCCTTGCCGCGCCACCGCCCCGTTTCGGACCAGGACGTGATCTTGCATCCTGGGCGTGCGCCTCCTGTCCGTCCATGGCGATGCCGCGGCCGCATTATTCTCGGATCAACGGGTACGAGTCGCCCGCGACCCGGATCCGGTCCTTGTCGTCGACGCGGCAACCGAGGCGTTCCGGAAGGCCGCGCAGATACGCGACGGCGGGGGCGGTGAAGCGGACCCTGCCGTTGCCGAGGTGGGTGATGCCTTCGGGCTCGGCGAGGGCGGCGAGCCAGGTGGCGTGGGCCCGTTGCACCTCGGCGGTGTACGTGGCGTCGGAGCCGGCTCGCTGTTCCAGGGCGAACAGGACGTCCCCGTAGCGGGCATGATCGAGGACGGCGCGTACGGCGTCCTCGGCACTCAACAGGCCGGCGTCCACTTGGTCGTTGGCGAAGACGCGGCCGGGACGGGCTCGGGCGTACGCGAACCAGGTCCCCGCACGGGACGGGATGACATAGCCGACCGGATAGCCGCCGGGGAGCCCGTCGTCCACGCATACGTACACGATCTCCGCGGCATCGCTCCGCTCGCGTGTGAGGAAGAGCCCCCGCTGTTTCAGCAACCTCGTGAGAGACCTGTCGATGACGGTCACGTTCGTGTTCCTTCCTCGGGGGACGGCGGCCATTCCCCCCGCCAACGGCCGCCGCCCGGCACAACGCGCCCTCCGGTGTTTCCCTGCGGTTGAACCCCGGGGTTTCGATGGGCACTTGCAAACCATGGCGGCACACGCTGCAATGCGAATGAAATTCTGATGATGCGCGGAGCGGAGCGGAGGCTTCGGGTGGGCGCGGGATCGTGTCGACGGCTCCGGCTTGCCGTGCTCGGGCCGGTGCGGGCCTGGCGTGGCGGGGCACAGCTGCCCCTGGGGCCCGTCCGGCGGCAGGCCGTGCTGACCGCGCTGGCGCTGCGTCCGGGCTTCCTGGTGAGCCACGAGCAGTTGCTCGACGGGGTCTGGGGGGCCGAGCCGCCGAAGTCCGGCCGCAAGGTACTGCCCAGCTACATCTACGAGTTACGGCAGACCCTCGACGCAGAAGGCACCGGGCCGGCGGATTCGGTGATCCGCGGGGAAGGGGGCGGGTACCGCCTCGTCGTCGACGGGGTCCAGCTCGATGTGGCGGACCTGGCCGAGCACATCGACGACGCTCAGCGCGCGAAGGCGTCCGGCGATCCGGCCACCGCGGTGGACCGGTTGTCGGCCGCGCTCGCCCTGTTCGACGGCGAGCCGCTGGCCGGGCTGCCCGGACCGTTCGCCGACGTCGAGCGGCAGCGGCTGCTGGAGCGCCTGCTCAGGGTTCGAGTGGAACGGCTCGAGTGCTTGGTTCTGCTCGGCCGATTCGCCGACGCCCTGGACGGCCTCGCCGCCCTGTCGGCGTCCAGTCCGTACGACGAGTCGCTGGTGGCGCTGCGTATGCGCGCCCTGTACGGCAGCGAACGTCAGGCAGATGCCCTGAACGTCTATCAGGACATGTGCGAGCGCCTGCGCGACGAGCTCGGGGTCGATCCTGGTGATGAACTCCGCCACGTACATGAAGCGGTCCTGCGCCGGGACGACGAACGCCTCCTCGGTCCGGCCACGGCGCACTCCTCCGCTCTTCCGACCCGGCCCCGGACCCGCCGCACAGTCAATGACCTGCCGGGCGACGCCGGCCGTCTGATCGGGCGGCGGACCGAGCTGGCACAGCTGATCGCACCCTCCGCGCCCGGATCCGTATCGATCGTGACGGTGGACGGTACGGCCGGGGTCGGCAAGACCGCGCTCGTCGTACGCGCGGCCCGTGAGCTCAGCTCCCATTACCCGGACGGCTGCCTGTTCGTGGACCTGCGCGCGCACAGCACGCAGCGGCGGCAATCGCCGGAGCAAGCGCTGCAGCGACTGCTCCGGTCGCTCGGCGCCGCCAAAGGTGAGTTGCCGGGCGATCTCGAAGAGCTCACCGCCGTCTGGCGCGCGGCAACGAGCCCGCTACGACTGCTCCTCGTGCTGGACGACGCCCTGGACGCCGAACAGATACGACCGCTGCTGCCGGCAGGAGCGGGAAGCAGGGTGCTGGTGGCCGGGCGACGACGGCTGGCCGGACTGGACGCCGACCGACGGGTCACCCTGGAGCCCCTGGACAGCGGGGACGCGGTGTCCCTGCTCACGCACATCATCGGGGAGGAGCGCGCGAGCAGGGAGCCGAAGGCGACGCAGCAGCTGGTCGGGCTGTGCGACGGGCTGCCGCTGGCACTGCGCATCGCCGGGTCGCGGCTGCAGAACCGCAGCACCTGGACGGTGGAGTACCTGGCGGGACGCATGGCAGGCGATGAGCACCGGCTCGGCGAACTGAGCGTCGGGGACCGCAGCGTGGAGGCGGCCTTCAGCCTGTCGTACGAACAGCTCGCACCCGAGCAGCAGCGCGGATTCCGCGCCCTGGGCCTGGCACCGACGGTCGAGTTCGATGTGCTGACGTCGGCGACCATGCTCAATGAGCCGTCCCACGCCACCGAGCAGATCCTGGAAAGCCTGGTCGACACGAGTCTTCTGCAGCAGCCGCGTCCGGGCCGCTACCGATTGCACGACCTGGTTCGCGTGCACGCACGACGCCTCGCGGAAGCCACGCCCGCCGAAGCCGCCGCCGCACGCACGGCCGCACTCCGCCTTCACCTGGACGCGGCCCGGATCGCCAGTGACTGGGGCTCCCGCGGCTTCCCCACCGGACCTCCACCCGATGGAGCACCGTTCACGACCTGGCAGGGAGCGGAGGCCTGGCTTGACGCGGCCGGTGGAGAGCTCGCCGACGTCGTCGGACACGCCGCGGCCCTCGGCGAAGCCGACTACGCCTGCTGGATTGCCGAGGCGCTGGTCGACTACTTCGTACGGCAGGGCCGCTACCACGAGTGCCGGACAGCTCTCGAGATCGCACTCGACCACGTGGACGAGGCCACCGACGAGCGGATGGCTCTCGCACTGCGGAACTGCTTGGGCTACACCGCCGTACACCAACGCAGGTACACGCAGGCGCGCACCTGCTTCACCGAGGCACTGGACCTCAGCCGGCGCCGCCCCGACCCGTTCGAAGAGGCCCGGACTCACGCCGGGCTGGGGGCTCTCGACCTGAGTGTGGGCGAGGGTGACCGGGCGATTCGCCATGCCACCGCGGCGGTGGACCTGGCCAAGCGACTGCGCAAGGACTGGGTCGCCTCGATGGCACTCGTCATCCTCGGCCTCGCCCACTACTTCGGGAAACGGAACGAGGAGGCGCTGGCCTGCTTTGCCGACGCCTATACCCATGCCGAGACGGACGGCAGACCGCGCATGCTCGGCAGGCCCTTGAGCTGCGCCGCTGACGTCCACCTCCGCCTCGGCCACTACGGTGCGGCCCAGAGCTCGCTCCGCGAGGCGGTCCACCTGGCTGAGCAGGCCGGGGACATCTTCCTCTGCGCGCGCAGCCTGACCCGGCTGGGCACGGCAGAGCAAGGCGAGGGAAACCTGGACGCGGCCATTGCACTCCATCACCAGGCCCTCCTTCAGCACCAGTTGCTGTCCCCGCTCACCGAACCCAGCTACGACTGGCTGGAGATGGACATCCGATCCCGCCTGGGCCGCGCCTACTTGGCAACGGGCCGCGTCCGCGAGGCACAGCAGCAGTTCCAGGCCGTGCTCGACGTGCGCGACACCCGTGCGCACCGCACTGACCGTGCACCGGCGACCGAGGGGCCCAAAGACCGCGAAGCCCGGTAGCGGGTCATCACACATGCGCTCGTCCTGTCGGACAGGCGTCCCATGTCCCGTACAACCCTGGGGGCCCTCCAGCAGTCCTCATCTGCACCGAACGACGTGGGTACACCTGTACGCGCCTGAACGCCTGCTCACCCGCGCACCCGCGCCGATCGATCAACCGAATTCGGATGCCGGACCACCGGCATCCGGCCTGCCGCAGGAGAAGAAGACCCGCATGCACCAGAGACTCCGTGTCGCCACCGCAACCGCCGCCGCAGCCGCGCTCACCGGCGCGCTGCTCGTCGCCGGCGCGGGCAGCGCCTCCGCTGCACCTTCCAGGCTGCAGGGCGACTTCAACGGCGACGGTTACCGCGATCTCGTCATAGCCGCGCCCCTCGGCAAGATCTCGGGCAGGGCAGGGGCCGGTTACGTCACGGTTGTCTACGGCACCAAGAGCGGCCTCGACAAGTCCAAGCACACCGTCATCAGCCAGGCCACCACGGGCATCCCCGGCACCCCGGAGACCAGCGACTACTTCGGTGACCGCCTCACCACGGGCGACCTCGACGGCGACGGGTACACCGACCTCGTGGTCGGTGTGCATTCCGAGCGGATCGGCTCCACCGACTCGTTCGGTGTCCTCACCGTCATCTGGGGCGGGGCGACCGGCCTCACGACCGGCACCGACATCGCGTCCCCGCTGCCCAAGTACCGGAACGAACTCGGCTGGGCCCTGGCGGCCGGCGACTTCGACGGCGACGGACATACCGACCTCGCCGCCGGCAACAACTCCACCCCGAGCCTGAACATCTTCAAGGGCCCCATCTCCCGTACCGGCCAGGCCGCTGCCCTCGTCGGCATCGACACCACCGCCGCCACCGGCATCTACCCGGACCTGCTCGTCGCGGGCAACGTCAACGGTGACGGTGCGGCCGACCTCCTCGTCATGGGCCAGCAGGAGAGCGGCACCGTGTACGCCACCCGCAGCGTCCTCTACAAGGGCAGCTCCACCGGCCTCAAGGCGTCGAGCAAGCTCGCGGGCGGCTACGCGGCGGCCATCGCCGACGTCGACAAGGACGGTTACGGGGACATCATCACCGGCAACTTCATGGAGAAGTCCGCCGAGGAGCCGAACGGCGGTCCGGGCGGTGCGGTCACCGTGACGTACGGAAGCGCCTCCGGACTGTCCACCCGGACCCCTGTCCGGATCACCCAGGACACCGCCTCGGTCCCGGGCACCGCCGAGAAGAACGACCGCTTCGGGTGGAGCGTGTCCGCGGGTGACACCAACGGCGACGGGTACGCCGATGTCGCCGTAGGCGCCTCGGGCGAGGCCCTCGGATCCAAGCAGTCGGCCGGCTCGGTCACCGTGCTGCGCGGTTCGGCCAAGGGACTGACCGGCACCGGATCCAAGAGCTTCTCCCAGGACACGACGGGGGTCCCCGGCACCGCCGAGGCCCGTGACGAGTTCGGCGGCTCCGTATGGGTCACGGACAGCAACAACGACGGCCGTGCGGAACTGGTGGCCGGTGCCGCCGCCGAGAACAACGGCGTCGGGTCGGTCTGGCTGTTCAAGACGGGGACCAGCGGCATCACGGCGACCGGATCGACGGCCTTCGGTCCCGGATCGGTCGGCGGGCCCGCCGGGATCTCCTACTTCGGCGACGTTTTCGCCAACTGATCGCCCGGGGTCAGTCGGAGCCCGGGCCCGGGTCATGCCGACGTACGCTCAGGTTCTGCACCTGTGCGTACGTCGGTACATCCCCGCCCATCGGCCGGCCCGTCCGGATGTTCGCCGCCACGGCCATCGCCTCCCCGAGCGCCGCCCGGTACAACAGCGAGCCGAGACTCACCCTGCGCACCCCCAGCTCACCGAGCTGGGCGACCGTGGGCCCGGACGGGGAGTAAAGGATGTTGAGGGGCGCGTCCAGGCTCTTCACCAGTGCGGCGATTGCGGTGGGGTCGGCCAGGCCGGGGACGAACACGCCGTCCGCGCCCGCCTGTTGATACACATCGAGCCGGCCCATCGTTCCGGCCATCGCGGCCTCCCGGCCGCCGAGCCAGTACGTGTCGGTGCGGGCGTTCACGAAGAGATGCGGGACGGCGGCCTTCACCGCCGCGATCTTCGCCGCGTGCAGCCCACCGGGGCGAGGTCCGCCTCGGTGGTGGTCGCCGAGGCGTGCCAGCGGTCCGGCGGCGTCTCCTCCCCCACGAGCCGCGCCTCCATCTCGGCGAGGTGATCGACCAGATGGTCGGCGACGCGGCGGATCGCCTTGTGCGGGGTGTGGACGCGGTCGTCGGCGGGGACGGGACGGCCGTCCCAGGCCGTCCAGGTGGCAGCGAGTGCCAGAACGCCGTCGACCATGTCCGCGACGATCCTGGCGGGATCGCGGTCGTCGGTCGCCGGGATGGAGTCGGGTGCGGTGTCGGGGGTGGAGCCGGTCGTTGTCGTCATGGTTCGACGCTAGAGGCGGGACTCTTCGGTGGTTGCCGAACCGTGTCGCGATACGCTGCGCCGCTCACGAGGACGTGACACCCCTCGACCTCGGTCGACGGCCCGGGGCGGCGCAGCCAGGGCACCAGTAGCCCTTCTGCTGGACGTACTTCCAGCCGAGCTCCTCGATGTACGGGGAGGCAAGGGTCGCGCTGTGGAGGACGTGGCCGAACAGGTCCGACTCGATGTCCGGCGGCGGGTCCGCGATGACCATGTCGAACACGGCCCGCGTCTGGCAACCCCGGCGATCGCACTGGAGGAAGAACCGCACAGGTCCGGGCGGCTCTCCGTCGGTGGTCAGGCTCATGCGTCCACTATGACTCCCGGGTTGGACCGACACCTGCCGTTCCGCTCGACAACCGGGCGGTCGGCCTCAGCGGCAGTCCACCCTCAGCTGCGCCGCTGCGTGATGTGCGCCCACCAGTTCCTCGTCGCCCCAGTCGCGCCCCCGGTCGATCAGCTGCACCGCAAAGGTGTTGCCCTTGACCGGGTAGCTGCTCACGTCGACGGCGGTGCCGCGGTGCGCGGTCTGGCGTACGGCGAAGCCCGTATACGCGGAGTCCGCGTCGTCCGGGTCCGAGAGCACCCGGTACACGGTGGGGTTCCCCGCCACATCACGGTCGCGGCCGCTGTCCGGTACGAAGACGGTCAGCGCGCACTCGCGGTAGCCGCTGCCCAGGTGCCAGGACCAGGTGGCGGTGTTGCCCCGGTCCTGGGTCGTGCTGCCGGACATCGGCACGGCGCTGAACCGCCCGTCGCACGTACTGCCCCGGTAGCCGCCGGAGCCGACCGTGTACCAGCCGTCGTCACCGTTTTCGAACCGGCCGTGCTCGCGGTACTCGCCCGTCGAGCAGCCGGGCCCCGCCCAGGCGGTGTACGTGTAACCGCCTTTGCCGGGCGGGGACTTCGGGGCACGGGACGGGCGCGGCGACGGTGGTGACGACGGCGACTGCGAAGAGGTGGGCGCCGGGTCCGGGCTCTCCGTACCGGCCGGGCCGATCCGGGTCGGGGCGCCGCCCCCGATGCCGTCCGGCGGGGCTGCCGCGCGGCCCACCGCCCCCGTACGACTGCCGTCGTCGCTGCCTGAAGCAAGCAGTGAGGCGCCCGTGACCAGCGAGCCGGCCACCACCACGACTCCCGCCGCCAGCAGGGCCTTTCTGCTCCGCGGCAGCGTGGATATCCGGCCCGCGAGCGTCTCGCGGGCGATCCAGGAACCGTCCCCGCCGACCGGGCGGGCCACTGCTCCGCAGTCCGGACAGACCAATCCCGGCAGCGCACCCCGCTGTTCACTGCCGCACCGTTGGCACCTCATGGCAGCACACCATGCCAGGGCAACGCCCCCGGAGGGAGAGATCGTGCATGTTTTGCTCGCTCTCCCCTTACCTGCAGGTCCCTGTCTGCACCCTTCTCAGCGCAGCTCCTCCGGGCACGGCGTACCGGGCGACAGCTGGTACGGGGCCGCCAGCCGGTACTTCCCGGGGCGCGGCGCGAGCAGTTCCGTCCACTCGTCGCCGTCCTCGTCCTCGTCCACCTTGATCAGGCAGCCGTTCGTGTTGACGAAGGTCCGCGGGCTGTCCTGGTCCGCGCGCTGCTTGGACGCCTCGGTCTCCTGCGGCCGCTCCACGCTCTTGCCCTCGTCGTCGACCAGGGCGAGCCAGCGTGAGTACGGGATCCGGATCAGCACCCGGCCCGCCTGCTTCACATGGATGGTCAGCTCACCCGCACCGGCCCGGTCCACCGTCGCCGGCGGGTCGGCCAGCGGCACCGGGCTGTCGACCGCGAAGAGCTGCCAGTTCGAGTCGGACCAGATGGCCTTCAGATACGGCTGACCCTTCTGGACCAGCGCCGCCTCCTGCACCGCGCCGGTGGAGTCCGGCTCCCCCTTGGGCAGCACCACGTAGTGCACCGCCCAGCGGTCGAGCCACTGGCGGTAGTTCACGGGGTCCAGGGTGTCGTCGTAGAAGCGCGGGTTGAGCTCCATGTCGGCCTGCCGGTTCCAGCCGCGGGCCAGATTGACGTACGGGGCGAGCGCGGACGCCTCACGGTGACTGCTGGCGGGCACCACCTCGACCCTGCCGCGTTCCGCGCCGACCTCCTGGAGTTCGTTGACCAGCGGGGCCAGTTCCCGCGTCCAGGAGGCGGCGGGGGCGGTACGGACCATGTCGTCGACACCCTTGACGCCGATCCAGATGTTCATCCCGACGAATGCCAGGATCAGCGCGTACCAGCGCCGGGAGCGCGGCACGGCGTACGGCAGCGCGGCAAGCAGCACCACCCCGGCGAACAGCATCGCCATCCGCGTGACGTTCGAGCCGATCTGCGAGTCGACCACATAGGTCAGCAGCGTCCCGGCCCCGTAGACGGCAGCAGCTGTGCGGACCGTGCGCCACTCGCGCGGCACGAGGACGAAGACGAGAACGGCGAAGAGGAACGGCAGGGACAGCGTCGCGAGCGACATCGGCTGCGTACCGGAGAACGGGAACAGCCACGCCGACAGCGCGACGACGACGACCGGCGCCAGACCCAGTGCGTAGGCGCCCGGGCGCCGCTTGTTCAGGAACAGCGCGGCGGCCACCACGCCGAGGAACAGCCCCGCGACGGGGCTGCCCGCCGTGGCCAGCCCGGCGAGCGGCGCGGCGACGGCCGCCTTCGCCCAGCGCTTGTGGCGCCACCGGTACGGCCAGCAGAACACCGCGGCCACCGCGCCCAGTGCGAACATCATGCCGAGCCCGAACGTCACCCGTCCGGACAGCGCGTTGCACAGATACGCGAACACTCCGGCGAGCGAGCAGGCAAGCGGGTTGCGGACGGCCCGGACCCGGACCACGATCAACGCGGTCAGCGCCGCCGACACCGTCCCGGCGATCATCATCGTCGTACGGACGCCGAGCACGGACATCAGATACGGCGAGACCACGCTGTACGAGACGGGGTGTATGCCCCCGTACCAGGCGAGGTTGTACGCGGTACCCGGATGCCGGCCGACGAACTCGGCCCAGGCGTCCTGGGCCGCGAGATCGCCACCGCTGTTCGCGAAGAAGAAGAACCAGAGGATGTGGGTGACCGCGGCAGCCGCCGTCGCGATGGTGACGGGGTGCCGCAGCAACTGCCGGGTACGGACCTGCCGACTGCGTGCCCGCTGGGGCGATTCGGTGGCCCCGGCCCGCGGTTCCGGGGTACGCGGGGCGGGCAGCCGGACATTCGTGCTGCCACCACTGCCGCTCGTCACGTCGCCTCGCACATCGCTGTTCCCGGCCGCCTCACGGCCGGGTCTCGGCTCCGCGGTGGTCACTACGGCTTCTCCCCGTCTCCGCCGGCCCCGTTCCCCGTCTCCGTCTCACCTGTGAGGACGCCGTCCGGCGCTCCCCGGTTGTCCGGGGACGCTAACACGTACACAAAGGGGAAGGAGGTGCCGGTACCGGCACCAAAAAGGGGGAGGGGATGCCGGGGACCGGCACCCCCTCCCCCGTCCGCGTCAGCTGATGCGGGTCAGCTTCTCGCCGAAGGACGGGTCCGTCAGATCGCTCTGCAGGGCCACCGCCACCTTCACCTGGCTGGTCCCCTCGCCCACGGTGAGCGTGCCGACGTGGGTTCCGGCGGCCGCCGAGTGCAGGAGCGCCTTCCCGTCGTCGGTCAGCTCGAGCTTGACCGTCAGACCGGGCCAGCCGACCGCCGCCACGTCCTCGGTCGCGACGACCGGGGTCGTACCGCCGAACCCGTCGTCGACCGCGCCGACGACGTCACCCTTCTTGACCACCTTCCCGCTCTTCAGCAGGTCCTCGGTCGCGACCATCACGTCCTTGCTGACTGCGTTGACCGTGTCGATGATGGGCGACTTGTGCTGGCCCAGCACCGCGCCGACGATCAGCTGGTCGGTGTCGCCGACCATCTTGTGCGCGGCGAAGAGCAGGTTGCCGCCCGCCTTGCTCGTGGAGCCGGTCTTGATGCCGAGAGCGCCGTTGTACGGCACGAGGGTGTTGTAGTTCCGCCAGTTCCTGCCCGACGGGTCGGTCCACGACGGCAGCTTGGTGATCGCCATCAGCGCCGGGATCTCCACCAGCTTCTGGCCGAGCTTCACCTGGTCCTCGGCCGAACTCACCGTGGTCGCGGTGAGCCCGGACGGGTCGGTGTACGTGGTGTTCTTCATGCCGAGCGACTTGGCGGTGTCGTTCATCTTCTTGACGAACGCCGCCTCGGAACCCGCGTCCCAACGCGCCAGCAGCCGCGCGATGTTGTTCGCGGACGGGATCATTATGGCCGAGAGGGCCTCCTCCTCGGTGAGCTTGTCCCCGGTCTTCACGGTGTTGAGCGTCGACTCGCCCGCGGCGTCCAGCTTGCCGTCCGACTCCGCCTTGGCGTCGACCGTGATGGACGGACCGGCCTGGCCCTTCTTGAGCGGGTGGTCCTTGAGCACGATGTACGCGGTCATCGCCTTGGCCACACTGCCGATCGGCACGGCCTTCTGCTCGCCGAACGAGTCCACTGTGCCGAGGCCGGTCGCCGCCATATAGCCCTGGCCCTCGTTCGGCCAGGGCAGTGACGGCTTGCCGCCTTCGAAGGTGTACGTCGGCTGCGCCGTCAGCCGGAGCTCGGGCGTCGGCAGCGGGCGCACCGCCTGCACGATCGCAAAGACGATCAGCAGGAGCACCACGAGCGGGGTCCAGATCTTGACCCGGCGGACGGCCGTACGGACGGGCGTCTCCTGCGGCGCAGGCGTGTTCGTCAGCTCGGCCAGCAGGTCGAGCGGCGGTCGGGGCGGCATCGGCTGCTGCCGGGTCCGCTCCGCGCCGCTGAGCGAGGGGGCGGCAGCCGACGCGGGTGCGGCTTCGGATGCCCCGGGCGGGCGGACGGCGGGGGCGGGCTGTGGTTCGTCGCGGCGCAGCGGCACGAACCGGCTGGTGCGCTCGGCGGCGCTCCACGGCTCGGGCTCCGGCTTCTGCTGGGGCTTCTGCTCCGGCCTCTGCTCCGGCTTCGACGCGGGCGGGGTGATCTTCAGCGCGGTCGTCGGCTGGTCGATCCGGTTGGGCCGTACGGTCTTGAGGACGGTCGTAGGCTGATCGATTCCGCGCTTGCCCTCGGCGGGCTCGGAAGCCTCGGAGGACTCTGCGGGCTCGGCTGCCTTGACGCTCTCCGAGCCCTCGGAGGCGCCAGGGCCCCGGGCTTCGTCGGTTGCGTCGTCGGTTGTGTCCGCGTCCGCGTCCGCATTCTCGTCCGAGACTTCGTCCGCGGCTTCGGCGTCCTCTGAAGCCGCAGGCTCCCCGGCGCCCTCGCCCCGCGCATCGTCGGCGTCGTCCTCATCCGCGGCGTCGGCACCGGCTGCGTCCGACGCGGCCGGCTCGTCCGGAGTCGCGTCGGCGGAAGTCGTCCCGCTGTCACTCGCCTCGTCCGCGGGCTCGGGCGTGTCACTCCCGGTGACGTCGTCGCTCTCGGTGAGCGCGCCGGCATCGGACCTCTCGTCCTGCTCGGCCGTCTCCGCACCGGCGGCGCCCTTGCCCACCCACGCGGCGACCGCAGCACGCAGCCGCGCGTCGCTCTCCCCGGGTGCGGTACCGGTTCCCGCCTCGTCGGCCGACCCGGCCGCCTCCGCGACCCGGGCGTCCTCCTCGGACTCCTCCGGCTCCTCGGGCGCGGAGACCGCCTCCGGGGCCTCGGGGGCCTTCTCGGCGCCCTCAGGACCGTGAGAGCCGTTCCGCAACCCGTCGAGGTCCTCACCGAGGTCCTCGGGAGAGTCCTGCCCCTCGCCCTCGCCGGCCCCCGCAGACTTCGTACGGAACACCGCCGTCGCCGTGTCCTGCTTGCCGCCGGTTCCGGTTCCGGTCCCGGCATCCGCCGCGGCTCCCGGTTCACGGAAGACGGCGAGCCGCGGATCGCGTTCGCTCCGAGCCGCGCCCGACGACTTGTGCTGCTCCGACCTGTCGGGGGACTCGCCCGCCACCGATGCCTCCTCCATGCGCCGCGGGGACGCCCCCCGCGCTGTCCGAACCAGTTGCCAGTGTCCTGTGTGAACCCTCGGCCGCGCTGCTAGACGAGAACGACATACCTACCGGTTCCCGTACGAAGCACCCAGGCGCTCTCGACAGACCAATGTGAGAGGGGTCACCCTGTCATTCATCCACGCGGGGAGGCATGGATGGGCAGGAGCCGCAGAACAATTCCGGAGGAGCTTCTGCTGCTCGCTCTGGACCCGACCACGGGTACCACAGCGCAGCCGCAGTCGCTCGACCTCGGCCTCGCCGGAGCTCAGCTAGTGGAGCTGGCTCTGGCAGGACGGATAGCCCCTGACGGGGATCGTATCGCCGTGGTGATGCCACGGCCGACAGGAGATCCGACACTGGACTCCGCACTGGAACTGCTGCGCCGACGCGGCAGCCCGGTCCGGGCCGTCCACTGGATTGGCGGGCCCCGGCTGGGGCTGCGTCAGACCTATCTCTCGCATCTGGAACGGTGCGGCATGGTGCATGCCGTGGCGGGACAGATGTGCGGGGTGCTGCCGACGACTCGCTACCAGGCGACGGACACGGCGATCAGCCGGGAGATCAGATCCCGGCTGGACAGTGCGATCCGCACCGGCGTACCGCCGGACCCGCGGACCGCGGCGCTCGCCGCACTGGCCCACGCGGTCGGACTCGGCAAGCACCTGTACCCCGGGAACGAAGGGCGCTCATCGCGCTCCCGGCTCCGGGACCTGATCAGACACGACCCGATGGGCGGCCTCGTGGCGCACGCCGTGATGGACGTCCAGAACGGGGCGGTCGCACAACCGCGCCGCAACCAGGCGACGGGAGCGCCATTGCAACCGCAAGTGCAGTCGCAGTCACGCCGCGACAGCATGGTGCACACCGCGGCCCACTAGGGCGGCGGACCGCACCACCCGTACTACCGGAACAACCGAAAACCGCCGCACCGACGTCCCCAAGACCCGGTTCGGGAGCCGCACCACGCGCGGGGCAGCCGGTCCACCGACTGCCCCGCGCGCCTGCGTGTGGCCATTTCCCAGCGCAACCCGACCCCTGGGTGGCAATCTGCTGAGCAGTAGATACGCACAGCTACACAGCCGGAGGTGCCGTTTCCGTGCCGACCAACGTCAATCCCACCGTCAGGCGACGCCGGTTGGGGCAGGAATTGCGCCGCCTGCGCGAGCTCAAGGGCATGACGGCCGAGGAGGTGGCGGAGCGGCTGCTGGTCTCGCAGTCGAAGATCAGCCGCCTGGAGAACGGCCGCCGGTCCATCAGTCAGCGCGACGTCCGCGACCTCTGCGGGGTGTACGAGGTCGAGGACCACCGGATCGTCGACTCGCTCATGCAGATGGCCAAGGACTCCCGCCAGCAGGGCTGGTGGCACGCCTTCGGCGACATCCCGTACAGCGTCTACATCGGTCTGGAGACCGACGCCGAGTCACTGCGGGTGTACGAACCCCAGGTCGTACCGGGCCTGTTGCAGACGCGGAGCTACGCCGAGGCGCTGATCAACGGCGCACTGCCGGAGGCGCCGCCGAACGACATCGACAAGCGCGTCAGCGTCCGGGCGCGGCGCCAGGACCGGATCACCGACCAGGAGCACCCGCTGCGGCTCTGGGCGGTCATCGACGAGGCCGCGCTGAGCCGGCAGGTCGGTGGCAGGCAGGTGATGATCGAGCAGCTGGAACAGCTCGTCGAGCTGTCGCACCTGCCGCATGTGACCGTGCAGGTGCTGCCTTTCGAGATGGGCGCCCATCCGGGCATCAACGGGCAGTACGCCATTTTGGAATTCCCGGACGCCGCGGACTCCAGCGTGGTCTATATCGAGGGCGTCACCAGCGATCTCTATCTGGAGAAAGCGAATGATGTGCAGCGATACAGCGTCATGTATGAGCACTTGCGGGCACAGGCGCTGAACGTGGAGCAGACCCGGCACTTCATCGCCGACATCGCGAAGAGGTACGCCCGGCTGAGCACCGACTGAGCAGGGGCTGAACTCCGGGCCAACTCCGGCCGAATGTCTGCCGAACGGCAGTCGGCGATGGCCCGAACCAGCTATTCCGCAAAGTCCGTTATGCGGGAAAAGGGGCGATGTTACGGGTGGGGCGACGGCACGGTACACCGTCGCCACCTCACAGTGGAAGGCCCTAATGGAATATGCCATCCGGTCGAGTGAACGGCCCCTTCACGCAACGATGTTGGCGAGTAGCGTCGATCACGCCAACGGTTTTGCGGTTGGCACCTCTCACACAACTCTCTGAACCGGAGTGAACATGGCTATTCGTCAGGGTGCTACGGACAATTGGACGAAGTCGTCGTATTCCGGGGGCAACGGCGCTTGCGTCGAGGTCAAGTCCCCCCTCGTGCAGGCGATCGCGGTGCGTGACTCGAAGGCCCCCGAGGGCCCCTCGATCACCTTCGTGCCCGGCGCGTGGAACGCCTTCGTGTCCGACATCGCGAAGGGCACCGTCGACGCCTGACCCATGCCCTTCCACCGATCGGGGTGCAGCACCGGTACCGGTGCTGCCGGAAGCCCTCTCGACTGGTTCGCCGTCCTGGCCGAGGGGGCTCCACCACCGGATCCGGTCAACGCAGTTGATCCACGTACCGGTCCGTGCCGGGCACGGTCGGAATGAACGGCGCCACCAGCTCCACCCGCCCCAGGCCGGATTCAGCGACCGCCGCGTCGAGCCCGGTGAAATACTCCGCCCAGCAGGCCCTCGGGTCCTCCTGGAGGAACCAGAGCAGGGTCAGCCGGGTGTCCACGCCTTCGACCTGTTTCACGTAGGTCATCCGGTCGCCCGGCAGCGGCGTGGGACGGAAGACGGTCGCCATGGCCGCCGGTGAGCCGCCGAGCCGCTTGGGCAGATGCCGGGAGCGCAGCCACTCCAGCAGCTCGGCCCGCTGCCCGGCGTTTTCGGCGTCGATCACCTGAAGCACCAGTCCGCGGTACGGATGGTCGAGGGCGTGGTAGTCCCTGGGCCCGGCGGCGCCGTCCCGGTAGACCGTCGCCTCGTGGTCCTGGAACGCGGTGAACACATGGGTGCGGTCCTGGTAGACCCTGCCGTCCCGGTTCAGCCGCTTGTTGATCCCGACGGTCCACTTCATGTGGTCGTCATAGCGCCCGTCCGTCACCCAGTAGGTGGACAGGTAGCACCCGGCGCCGACCGGCTGCGCGACCGCGGACTTCTCCGGGTAGCGCAGCTCCTGGAGCTCCCGGGTGGCCACCCAGCGCCGCCCGGCGAACATCCAGGGCATCGCCATCGCGCCTGCGTAGTAGTGATCATCTTCGTACCAGCGGTTGTACGCATGCTCATGACCCGGGCGCGGTTCCACCATGGTGATCAGCGCGTGGCCGGGATGGACTCCGTACGGCCCCAGCGCGGCCAGTTCGGCGTACGTATCGCTGCGCGTCTCGTCGCTCATGCCAGTCCCCTTCCGTACTCCGCCGCAACGTCCTACTCTGACGCCCCGTCAGAAAACCTGCCAGGGGCCGGGAGGCACCGATGTTGCTCACGGGAAAGACCGTCGTGGTGCCCGGGGTCGGGGCCGGACTGGGGCACCGGATCGCGGAGACGGTGGTACGGGACGGCGGCAGGGCGGTCCTCGGGGCACGCACCGCGGAGCGGCTCGCCAAGTCCGCCGCCGAAATCGATCCCGAGGGCCGGCACACCGCTTTTCTGGCCACCGACATCACCGTCGAGGCACAGTGCGAGGCGCTCGCCGCGCTGGCACTGGAGCGGTTCGGGCGGATCGACGCGGTGGTCCATGTCGCTGCCTGGGACAGCTACTTCGGCGGCGTCGAGGACGCCGACCTCGCCACCTGGCAGTCGGTGATCGACGTCAATCTGCTCGGCACGCTGCGGATGACGCGCGCCTGCCTGCCCGGCCTCAAGGAACGGGGAGGCTCCGTGGTCGTCATCGGTACGCAGTCGTCGGTCGCCGCACCGTCCCAGGTGCGGCAGGCGGCGTACGCGGCGTCGAAGGGCGCGCTCACCTCGGCGATGTACTCCATGGCGCGGGAGTTCGGACCGCACCGGATCCGGGTGAACACGGTGCTGCCCGGCTGGATGTGGGGCCCGCCCGTGCAGGCGTACGTCCGGTTCACCGCGCACTCCGAGGGCATACCGGAGGCCGAGGTGCTCGGCAGGCTCACCGAACGGATGGCACTGCCCGAGCTGGCCACGGACGGCGATGTGGCGGAGGCCGTGACGTTCCTGGCCTCCGACCGGGCCCGGTCGATCACCGGGCAGTCCCTGCTGGTCAACGCCGGCGAGCTGATGCGCTGATCCGCCGCGACTAAGGGCAGTTCTCCTCCTTCTCGGCCGCACGGGACCCGCATCCCGTGCGGTCTTTCTGTGCTCTCCAGTGCTCGTGATTGCTCTGCACAGCCTGACGAAGTGCCCGCTCATCGTGTGGCCGCCGTCACGTTCACGACAACGCCCCCGTGGGTCAAGAACAAGTAAAATCGTTCGACTTACTGATTGGCGTTCACATTTCTGATCGCCAAGACCTTGACCGAGGTACCGAACAGGCGGTTCAATCCCCGATGTCCCCGCTCCCGCACGGGGCCCCGCTGGGCGGCCGTACTGACGAAGTGCGTACCCCGTTCATAAGGCGGACCCCAGGAGGGGGCACATGAACAGTCTCGACTGGGTCGTGCTCATCGGCTACTTCGGCGTGATGATCGCGATCGGACTCTGGTCCCACAAGCGTGTGGACAACGTCAGCGACTTCTTCACGGCCGGCGGCAAGATGCCGTGGTGGCTGTCCGGCATCTCGCACCACATGTCCGGCTACAGCGCCGTGATGTTCACCGGGTACGCCGGTATCGCGTACCAGTTCGGCGTCACGTCGTTCGTGACCTGGTCGCTGCCGATCGCCATCGGCATCGGCATCGGCGCCCAGCTCTTCGCACCGCGGCTCAACCGGCTGCGCTCGCGACTGCACGTCGCCTCGCCGCTCGAGTACCTCAAGAACCGCTACAACATCCCGACGCAACAGGCGCTCGCCTGGTCGGGCCTGCTGCTGAAGATCGTGGACGTCGGCGCCAAGTGGGCGGCCATCGCCACCCTGCTCTCCGTCTTCACCGGCATCTCGATCGCCCAGGGCATCTTCATCACCGGCTGCATCACCGCCGTCTACTGCACGGTCGGCGGACTGTGGGCCGACGCGCTCACGGAACTGGGTCAGTTCGTCATCCAGCTGTTCGCCGGCATCGCGATGCTCGTCGCCGTCATGGCCAAGCTCGACGGTGTCAGCACGCTGTGGACGGTCTGGGACAAGCTGCCCGAGGGCCACACGAACCCGACGGCCGGCCCGTACACGGTGACCTTCCTGCTGGCGTACCTCTTCATCAAGACCTTCGAGTACAACGGCGGCATGTGGAACCAGGCCCAGCGCTACATGGCCACGGACTCCGCCGCGTCGGCGAAGCGTTCGGCCCGGCTCTCCGCCATTCTGTGGCTGGTCTGGCCGACGGTCCTGTTCTTCCCGATGTGGTGCGCCCCGCTGCTGGTCGACGCGCAGAAGCCGGACGCCTCCGACAGCTACGCCCTGATGACCGAGCAGCTGCTGCCGCACGGTCTGCTGGGTCTGGTCGTCGTCGGCTTCTTCTCGCACACGATGGCCATGTGCTCCTCGGACGCCAACGCCATCGCGGCGGTCTTCACCCGGGACATCGCCCCGGTCCTCTCGAAGGCGGCCCGCACATGGAGCAACCGCACCGGTCTGCTGGCGGCCCGCGTGTCCACGCTCGGCTTCCTCGGTCTGTCGATGGCGCTCGCCACCCAGATCAACTCGCCGACGTTCAAGGACATCATCTCCGTCGTCATCAAGTGGGTGGCCGGCCTGATGGGTCCGATCGCGATCCCGTTCATGCTGGGCCTGCTGCGCAGGTTCCGTAAGTCGGGTCCGACGGCGGCGCTCATCAGCTGGGCTGCGGGTCTGCTGGCGTTCTACTTCACCAACTACAACTTCGACGGTTCGGTGAAGACGACTGTCGCGCTCCAGTACCAGGTGGCACTGCCGCTGGCGATCTCGCTGGTGCTCTACATCGCGATCGGCTTCATCAAGCCGGAGGACACCCCGGAGCGCGACGCGCTGATCGAGCAGATCAACACGGACGGCGACGGTTCGTCGGCCGCCGGCGCGACGGTTCCGGCGCAGGCCGGTGCCGGCGACACCACCGTCGCGGAGGGCGTGAAGGACTGATCCGCCCGCACAGAGCCGAGGGGCGGGGTACGGACACGGCGGTGTCCGGACCCCGCCCCTCGTACGTGCTCCGCGGGTCGGCCCGCGAGCGCGGTGGTCACCCGCGCGGGTAGCGGGTCAGCCAGCCCGGTGCGGCGGCCGAGGGGCTGTGCAGGGCCGGGCCCTGGGTCATCTCCATGGCGAAGTCGTCGGCGAGTTCGAGGAGGGTGGCCCTGCCTTCCAGTTCGGCAAGCCAGGCCGGCGGCAGCGCGGTCTCGCCGTGCAGCGCGCCGAGCAGGGCCCCGCACAGGGCCCCGGTGGCCGCGGAAGGGCCCCCGTGGTTCACCGCGAGCCGCAGCCCGTGCCGCACGTCGTCGCCGACCAGGGCGCAGTACACGGCGACGGAGAGCACTTCCTCGGCGGAGTCCGTGTCGCCCAGCGCCTCGATGAGGGCCGGGCCCGGAATCCCCTGACGTACGGAACCGAGAGCCTGCTTGAGAGCCTCGGTGACCTGTTGGTGGCCCGGGCGCTCGGCAAGCAGCGTGAGGGCGTGCTGCACGGCACCATCGAGCGTCTCACCGCGGGCCAGGCCGTGCACCATGACGGCGAGGGCCCCCGCGGAGAGCAGGGCGGTGGGGTGACCGTGGGTCTGGGCGGCGCACTCGACGGCGAGCTGGAGGACGAGCTGCGGCTCCCACCCGACCAGCAGCCCGAAGGGGGCGGACCGGGTGAGGGCCGCCGAGTCGCGTGCGGTGGGGTTCTTGGGCCGGTCGAGGGTGCCCATCGCGGCGTCACCGAACCCGGTGAGGCATTCCCGGGTGGGAGCGCGGCGGGCGTACAACCACTCCTCCTGGGCGAGCCAGCCGTTGTCCTGGCGGCGCTCGTCGGGCCCCCAGTCGTGCTGGGTGGCTGCCCAGCGCAGATGGGCACGGTGCACATCGGTGGGCGGGTGCCAGGCGCCGGTGTCGCGGCGGACCTGGGCGCGGATCAGCCCGTCGACGGTGAACAGGTTGAGCTGGGTGACCGCGGTGACCGCGCCGCGTCTGCCGTGGACGGAGACGAAGTCGGTGAGGGCGTCGGCGCCGTGGGCCGCACGGATCTCTTCGAGCGAGAGACCGGTGACGGCCGCACCGAGCGCGTCGCCGATGGCACCGCCCAGCAGACAGCCACGTACCCGGCTGCGGAAGTCCTGCTGTTCGGCACGGCCCCAGACAGCTGTGGCTCCTGTGCTCACCGTGCCCCTTCCCCGTCCGCTTACGGCTGCGCAGCTTCGACTCCGCAGCACTGTAATCGAACGGGGAACCGCCGGTTGAGGGCCGGAACGGTATGTACGGAGTGGCTCTCGCGGTCACTTTTGAACGGCAATCTCCGGGGATTTCCGTACCGCGGGACAGCAGTCGCCCATGGGCCGTGGCAACGTCTCGCTCGCAACGTGCTCGCGCAGCGGAACCACGGATCAGTCCGACAGGACCGGCAGCAGTTCCGGCAGGTGCCCGTCCGAGGCGGCGGCGGCCGTCACCCGCTCCTGCGGCACTTCCCCGTACTGCGTCGTACGCGGCTTCGCCGGCCGGCCCGCCAGCTCCGCGATGGCGACCAGATCCTGGACCGACCGGTACGAGCCGTAACTCGACCCCGCCATCCGGGAGATGGTCTCCTCCATCAGCGTGCCGCCCAGGTCGTTCGCGCCCGAGCGCAGCATTTCGGCCGCGCCCTCCGTACCGAGCTTGACCCAGCTGGTCTGGATGTTGGTGATGTGCGGGTGCAGGAGGAGCCGGGCCATGGCGGTGACGGCCCGGTTGTCACGGTCGGTCGGGCCCGGCCGGGCGATACCCGCGAGGTAGACGGGGGCGTTGGTGTGGATGAACGGCAGTGTCACGAACTCCGTGAAACCACCGGTCTCCTGCTGGAGGCGGGCCAGGGTCCTCAGATGGCCGAGCCAGTGGCGGGGCTGGTCGACGTGGCCGTACATCATCGTCGACGACGATCGCAGCCCCACCTCGTGGGCGGTCCTGATGACGTCGAGCCAGGTGGCCGTCGGCAGTTTCCCCTTGGTGAGGACCCAGCGGACCTCGTCGTCGAGGATTTCGGCGGCGGTGCCGGGGATGGAGTCGAGCCCGGCCTCCTTGGCGGCGGTCAGCCAGTCGCGGATGGACATCCCGGTGCGGGTGGCGCCGTTGACGACCTCCATCGGCGAGAAGGCGTGCACATGCATGCCGGGCACGCGTTCCTTCACCGCGCGTGCGATGTCGAAGTACGCGGTGCCGGGCAGGTCCGGGTGGATACCGCCCTGCATGCACACCTCGACGGCGCCGACGTCCCACGCCTGTGCGGCCCGGTCGGCGACCTGGTCCAGCGACAGGGTGTACGCGTCGGCGTCCGTGCGCCGCTGGGCGAAGGCGCAGAAGCGGCAGCCGGTGTAGCAGACGTTGGTGAAGTTGATGTTCCGCGTGACGATGTAGGTGACGTCGTCACCGACCACGTCCCGCCGCAGCTCGTCGGCGATCCGGCACAGCGCGTCGAGAGCCGGCCCGTCGGCGTGGAGCAGGGCGAGTGCCTCGTCGTCGGTGAGCTTCGTCGGATCGTCGGCGGCAGTGGCCAGCGCGGACTTCGCATCCGTGTCGATGCGGGACGGGACCATGCCGGGGGCGGCCGCTTCGCGCAGTGCCTCCCAGTCCCCGTACACCTCGTCGAAGTCGTCGCGGCGGTCGCCGGTGCGGCCCTCGGTGTCGATGGTGCGGTGCAGGTCGGTGCGGCCGGAGGGGCTGAAACCCTCGTCAGGCTCCTGCCAGGGCAACCCGACCGGGATGGCCCCTTCCTTCGCGAGACCCGTCTCCGGGTCGGCGAGCGCCCGGACGTGCGGGAGGAGGCGGGGGTCGAGCCACGGCTCGCCGCGCTGGATGAACTCCGGGTAGATGGTGAGTCGTTCGCGCAGGGAGAAGCCCGACTCGGCGGTTTTCGCGGCGAGTTCGTCGATGTGCGGCCAGGGCCGTTCGGGGTTCACATGGTCCGGAGTGAGCGGCGAGACACCGCCCCAGTCGTCGATCCCGGCGCCGATGAGCAGCGCGTACTCGGCGTCGACGAGGTTCGGCGGGGCCTGGATGCGGGCGGACGGGCCGAGGATGTGGCGGGCCACGGCGATGGCCGCGGCCAGCTCCTCCAGTTCGGCGTCCGGCATCCCGCGCATCGCCGTGTCGGGCTTGGCGCGGAAGTTCTGGACGATGACCTCCTGGATGCCGTGGTAGGCGCGGGCGGTCTTGCGGAGCTCGAAGAGGGAGTCGGCGCGCTCCTCGTACGACTCACCGATCCCGATCAGGATCCCGGTGGTGAACGGGACGTTGGAACGGCCCGCGTCCTCCAGCACCCGCAGTCGCACCGCGGGCTCCTTGTCCGGGGAGCCGTGGTGCGGGCCGCCCGGCTCGGACCACAGGCGGGTGGCCGTCGTCTCCAGCATCATGCCCATGGAGGGGGCGACGGGCTTGAGCCGCTGCAGATCGGTCCAGGTCAGCACGCCGGGGTTGAGGTGCGGGAGGAGTCCGGTCTCCTCCAGGACCCGGATCGCCATGGCCCGTACGTACGCCAGGGTGTCGTCGTAACCCTCGGCCTCCAGCCACTCCCGCGCCTCCGGCCAGCGGTCCTCGGGCCGGTCGCCGAGCGTGAACAGCGCTTCCTTGCAGCCCATCGCGGCGCCCTTGCGGGCGATGTCCAGCACCTCGTCGGGCGACAGGAACATCCCGTGCCCGGCCTTGCGGAGCTTGCCGGGGACAGTGACGAAGGTGCAGTAGTGGCACTTGTCGCGGCACAGCCGGGTCAGCGGGATGAAGACCTTGCGCGAGTACGTGATGACGCCCGGCCGGCCCGCGGCTTCGAGGCCCGCGTCCCGCACCCGGGCGGCGGACGCGGCGAGGTCCGTCAGCTCGTCGCCGCGCGCCTGGAGCAGGACGGCGGCCTCGGTCACATCGAGAGCGACACCGTCACGGGCCCGCTTGAGAGCGCGCCGCATGGAGTTGGTGGTCGGGCGTCCGCGCTGAAGATCGGTCATGAACCGAGCATACGAGCGATGCGGGCGAGCGGGACGGACGCCTGCGGGGCGGCCGGTACCCCTGCCCCGCGTGCCGGCCGCTCCCGTCCGGCGCGGCCGGCACCCGTCCGGCGCGGCGGGCGACCGAGGACAGGACCGTTGCCGGAACCGTCGCGGACCGGACCGGACCCGGCTCGAAGCGCATCCGATCCCGGAAAGGGCTTACAGGCCATGGGATCCCGTGTTTAGGTGAGGCCGCCATCACCGGATCAAGGACGAGGTGTCATATGCGGTTCGGACCCAGGAAGTTCGCAGTCGTAGCAGCGATAGCCCTCGTGGCCGGGACCGTCGGCGGGCCGACGGCGGCCGCCGATCGGGACCACGGGCTGCCGCTCGGCCCGCGCGGCCTTCCCGAGACGCGTACTGTCGAAGCGCTCCAGCCCGGCGTCACCCTGACCACGATCGTTCGCGGCGAGTCCGATCCGGCCGACGGCTGGACCGTCGAGGTCGCCGTCCCCGGCGGCGGCAACGACCCCGACCCCGACGCGCCGCCCACCGCCGTCGCCGACCGGGCGCATGCCGACGCTCTCGCCGGCGCCCTGTCCGGCAAGGGATTCGCCGCTCGCGTCGAGGAGGTCACGACCCCTGCCGTGGCCGACTTCGCCGGCGGCAGCCTCGGCTTCCGGGTGCGGATCGGGCTCGACGCCGACAAGGCGGCCGCCAACACCCTCCTCGCGCGGGTACGGGCCGCGGGTTTCACCGCCTCCGCCGTCTTCACCGGGTGGGACGGCGCCTCGACCGACCGCGGTCCGTGGCGCGTTCAGGTACTCACCATCGACCCCAGGAAGTTCCGCGGCGACCTCGTCGGCGACTTCGGGCCGGACATCGAGCGGCGCGAGACCACCAGCGTGCTCGCCCGGGCCCGGAACGCGACTGCGGGAGTCAACGCCGGGTTCTTCGTGCTCGACCCCGCCGCCGGCGCGCCCGGCGACCCCGCAGGTCTGGGTGTCTACGACGGAAGGCTGCTGAGCGAGTCCACCAACGGCCGGCCGGTGTTCACGTTCACCGCCGACGCGCAGCACGCGGGCGTCGACCGGTACAGCTGGACCGGCAAGGTCAGCAGGGGCGGCACCACGCTGACGCTCGACGGAATCAACCGCGTCCCTGGCCTCATCCGCAACTGCGGCGGCACCCACGACGACCGGCCCACCAGCCACCCGCTCCACGACACGACCTGTACGGACACCGACGAACTCGTCGCCTTCACCGCGGACTACGGCACCGACACCCCGTCCGGCCCCGGCGTGGAAGCCGTCCTCGACCGGCAGGGCCGGGTGACCGAGGTCCGCGAGCCCCGCGGCGGCGCGCTCCCCGCCGGCGCCCGCTCGGTCCAGGGCACCGGCACCGAGGCCGCCGCCCTGCGCACGATGGCTGTGCCGGGCGCCCGCCTCGCCGTCAGCGGCCACCTGACCGACCAGCGGGGGCGACCGGCCCGCGTCCCGCAGATGGCCGTCAACGGCGGCCCAGAACTCGTCCGCGACGGCCGTCCCCATGTGACGCCGCAGGCCGACGGCATGGTCCGGCCCGGCGACCCGAGCTTCTACTACGGCTGGGCGGCCAAGCGGAACCCGCGCACGATCGCCGGCGTGGACGGGCACGGCCGGATCATGCTGGCCACGGTCGACGGCCGCGCGGTCGACAGCCTCGGTCTGTCCATCGCGGAGAGCGCCGCGGTGGCCGACTCCCTCGGCATGGAGAGCGCCGTCAACCTGGACGGCGGCGGCTCGACGACGATGGTCGTCGACGACAAGATGATCAACCACCCGTCCGACGCGGCGGGCGAGCGCCCGGTCGGCGACGCGATCCTGGTGCTGCCCTGACCCAGCGGCGGCCGGCGGCCCCGTCACGCGTGACCGCCGCCCCCCATCCGCCGTGACCGGCGCCGATCCGGCCCGTCCGGCGTTCGAGGACGGAAACCGTGGCCCGGGCATCCGGCCCCCTGTCGGGGCCGGTGCCCCCCTCCAGCCCGTCCGGCGCACGCCGCGCCGTCGTACTAGCGCGAGTCCCGCTCCGCCGCCTCGGCGACGCGCTTGATGTGCGCCAAGCGCCGATCCCAGTCGGCCGCGAGCGCGGCCATCCACCGCGCCGTCGCGTCCAGCGCCGCGGGCCGCACCGCGTACCGCACCTCGCGCCCGACCCGTCTGCCGGAAACCAGTCCGGCGGCGTCCAGGACGGCGAGGTGCTTGACCACCGCCTGCCGTGAGACGGGCACTCGTTCGGCGAGCGTCGTCGCGCTGACCTCACCCTGCGCGGCGAGCAGATCGAGCAGCTGACGTCGCATCGGGTCCGCCAGCGCGCCGAGAACGCTGTCGACCGCTTCGCCGAGGCTGCGGCGTTCGTCCGTCACACGGATGACTGTTCGGCACGCGTCTTGAGCGCGTCGAACACCTGTGGCCAGCCGCCGCTGTTGTCCTTCACTGCCTGGCTGCGCAGCTCCTCGGACCCGGCCAGCGCCTCGAAACCGCTCTCGACGACGCGGAGCCTGGTCCGGTCGCCTTCCGGGGTCAATGTGAACTCCACGAGGGTGCTGTTGTCCTCGCGCAGCTCTTCCCCGGGGAACGCGCTGGCCCAGCGGTACGCCACGTACGTCTGCGGCTCGACCTTCTCCACGCGCACCGGGAAGTCGCCGTACTCGGCGTTCTTCGCCAGTACCGACTCGCCTTCTTCGGCCACGGTGCCGCGGAGGCTCGCCGGGTCCGCCACCCAGAACCCGGGTTCGGTCACCAGCGACCAGACCCGTTCCAGGGGTGCCGCGATCAGGGTTTCGCGCTCGATCCGTTGTTCGCTCATGAGGGGACTCCTTCATTGCCGCCATTGAATGCAACCCCAGAGTTGCACATCGAGTCCCCGGCCGCAACCCGAGGGTTGCATTGAGGTCGAGTGCCGCTCCCGGGCGGCAACCTGCTCCCTGCCGAAAGCCATGGGATCCAGGCTCCCGACACCGTGGACGGACGCGGGTCCGGTCTCACCGGCCTGACATGAAGGGGCGCCCCACCATCGATGGGGCGCCCCTTCTGCATACGTACCGCTACCGCTTCCCCTGCCCGGTCAGCGGGCGACCGCCTTGGTAGCGCTGCTCCAGGTGGACAGGGACGGATAGATCGAGCAGACCTGCTTGCCGTGGTCGTCCAGGACGGAGAACTCGGCGGTGGACGTGGTGCCGGGCGCCGCCTGGAGCTGCAGGTTCTCCTGCGCTGTGGTCGTCGGCCGGGATGCAGCAGCGACAACAGGACCGTCAGCGTGAGCATCAACGCGGTGTACGCCGCGGTTCTCGCGGCGTACACCGGTGGTGAGGCATTCCGTTCCCCCCGGAGCGGTGAGATGACATGCGCACTTCGGGCCCCTCAACGGCAGCGGGGCGCGCGGCTAATCGACGCGGTGATCGCACAGATACTCACAGGAGGCGCACATAGATGCGAGCGTGACTGATCGGTCGCGGTGGCGGGGAAGGGCGGTCGCGGCGCCCTACTCCATCGGGAACCGGTAGACCCTCGACCCCCTGGCCCGGAAGCCGAGGCGTTCATACAGCCGGTTCGCCGCCTCGCGGTCCGGGCGGGACGTCAGGTCGACGGTCCGGGCGCCCGCTTCCCGTGCGAGGTCCAGGGCTCTTTGGGTCAGCGTGGCCGCAACGCCCTTGCCCCGGGCCGAGACATCCACGACGACGTCCTCGATGCGTGCCCGGACCCCGGTGAGAACGGGGAACAGCAACAGGGTCAGCGTCCCGACGATCTCACCCCCGTCCCGAGCCACCAGCACGGTGTTCGTCTCGCACCGCACCACACGGTCGATCGCTTCGAGGTCCAGGAGGCCGGCTGCCGACGACAGTTGGGGCAGCAACCGCCCGAAGGCGTCGACGACTTCCGGACTCGCTGCGCGGACGATCTCCACCTCGACGCTCATGCCGGGGAGCCTACCGAGGTCACAGATACTGCGCGTAGTCGTCCAGCGTGCGCAGTACCTCCGCCTCCTCCGCCGGGGGCAGCTGCAGCACGATCTCCTCGATGCCCAGCTCCGCGTAGTGCGCCAGCTTCCCCGCGCTCGGCAGCACCGCGTACGGCACCACCTGGAGCTGCTCCGGGTCGCGGCCCGCCGACTCCCAGGCAGCGCGCAGCACGGGCACCGACTCCGTGAGCCCCCGGCCGCCGATCGGGAGCCAGCCGTCCGCGTACTCCGCGATGTGGGCGAACAGCTTGGGGCCGGCCGCGCCGCCGATCAGGGTGCGCGGGCCGGACACCGGGCCGCGCGGCTTCTGGACCGGCTTCGGGTACGCATGGCTGGCCCGGACCGAGCCGAACTCACCCTCGTGCCCCGTGGGTTCGTCCGCCCACAGCGCGCGCATCAGCGCCATCCGGTCGCGGCCCAGCTCCCGCCGTGTCGACCAGGTCACCCCGTGGTCCGCGGCCTCCTCGACGTTCCACCCGAAGCCGAGGCCGAGCGTGAACCGGCCGCCGGAGAGATGGTCGAGCGTGGCGATCTGCTTCGCCAGGTCGATCGGGTCGTGCTGGGCGATCAGCGTGATGCCGGTGCCGAGCGCGAGGCTCTCCGTGACCGCGGCGGCCTGCCCGAGGGCAACGAACGGGTCGAGGGTGCGGCCGTACTCGGGCGGGAGTTCGCCGCCCGCCGGGTAGGGGGTGTCCCTGGTCACCGGGATGTGGGTGTGTTCGGGCAGATAGAGCCCGGCGAATCCGCGCTGTTCGAGTTCGCGCGCGAGCCGTACCGGCGTGATCGTCCCGTCGGTGAGGAAAATCGTTGTGGCGATCCGCATGCGAGGGCACCTCCGTCGTCGTCTGGCCCCAACCTATGCGGTGCCGGTCAGGACGCCCAGGGCTTCTCGGGCCGCGGTTCCTGTCCGTGACTCTTCTTCCGTTTGCCGTGAGTTCGTGGCCCCATAGCAGGGTTCGAGTCCGTCACCCTCGTCACTCACGACACCCTGGGGAGCCACTCGTATGACCGGATCGCACACCCAGCAGAACGGCCCGCTCGGCAGGCGCGGCCTTCTCGTCGGGACCGCCGCCACCGCCCTAACGTTGTCCACCGTGAGCTTCGCGAACGCCGCGCCCGGCAAGGACAACGGCAAGGGCGGCGGCACGGACCAGGCCGGCCTGACGAAGACCGTGCGCGGCACCCTGCCGCCCGGGTCGCCCGACTTCGTCCATCTGCCGGTCGAAGTACCTCGCGGGGTACGGGAGATCGCCGTCTCGTACACGTACGAGAAGAAGCCCGTCCCGGCCGGCACCCAGGGCAACGCCCTCGACATCGGCATCTTCGACGAGCGCGGCGCGGAGCTGGGCGGGCGCGGATTCCGCGGCTGGTCCGGTGGGGCGCGTGCCGACTTCTTCATCCGGGCGGACGAGGCGACACCCGGCTATGTCGCGGGTCCGGTACGGGCCGGCACCTGGAACATCGCACTGGGCCCGTACACCGTCGCACCCGAAGGCCTCCCGTACGAGGTGACGATCACCCTTCGCTTCGGCGAGCCCGGCACCACACCGACGCCGGTGTACCCGCCCGAGCGCGCCAAGGGCCGGGGGCGCGCCTGGTACCGCGGCGACTGCCATCTGCACTCCGTCCACTCGGACGGCAAGCGCACCCCCGCCGAGATCGCCACCGCCGCTCGCGCCGCCGGGCTCGACTTCATCAACAGCAGCGAGCACAACACCCACAGCGCGCACAGCGCGTGGCAGGGGCTGTGGGGCGACGACCTGCTCATCCTGACGGGTGAGGAGATCACCACCCGCAACGGTCATGTGATCGCGCTCTCCACCGACCCGGGCACCTTCGTCGACTGGCGCTACCGGGCCCGCGACAACCGCTTCGGGCACTACGCGAAGGCCGTCCGCCGGGCGGGCGGTCTGGTGGTCCCCGCTCATCCGCACGCCACCTGCATCGGCTGCCACTGGAAGTTCGGCTTCGGCGAGGCGGACGCGGTGGAGGTGTGGAACGGGCCGTACACCCCGGAGGACGAGATGGCGCTCGCCGAGTGGGACAACTCCCTCGTCGCGGCCGTCCGCGCGTCGAAGCCGTGGATCCCGGCGATGGGCAACAGCGACGCGCACCGCGAGCCGGACAAGGTGGGGCTGCCGCAGACCGTCGTCCTCGCCGAGGAGCTCTCGCGCGACGCGATCGTGGCGGGCATCCGGGCCGGGCACGCGTACATCGCCGAGTCGTCCGCCGTCACCCTCTCCTTCGGCGTCTCGGGCGGGCGGGGCGGGCACGCGGGAATCGGTGAGCGGCTGCGGGCCGACGCGGACAGCCCGGTCACGGTACGGCTGGAGGTGACCGGGGCGCCCGGCTGCACCGCCCACTTCGTCACGGACCAGGGCACGCTGTTCACCGCCGCGCTGCCGGAGTCGGGCTCGGGCACGGTGGAGTGGCGTACGACCGCGGCGTACGCCACCTATGTCCGCGCCGAGGTCCGCCACCCGCCGACCGTGCCGGGACTGCCGGGGGCACTGGCGGCGCTCACCAACCCGGTGTTCCTGGACCTTCTTTAGGCGCGGTGTGCGGCGGCCCGGCTCAGGAACGCGAGCCGGGCCCGCTTCTCCGGCTTGTCGATCTCCGGGCCCAGCTCGAACCCGGCCCGGACCATCCGGGCGACCGCCTTCGCGTTGCGGGCATCGGGCTCGACGACGATCCGCAGACAGGCGGGGTCGCTGAAGACGTAGTCGATGAATACGGAGAGCAGCGCACCGGTGAAGCCCGGTACCGGTTCGGCGGTGCCGACGGGCCCGATCAGCAGGTGGACTCCGCGGTCGCCGGGCTGTACGTCGTAGCACTCGCCGAGCGGGTCGGCGTCCGGCTCGTACATCTGGAAGAGCGCGACCGGAACACCACCGCGGTACGCGAGGTAGGCATGGTGCGTGGTGAGCGTGTCCAGGAACTCATAGGTCTCCAGAACCTGTTCACGGCTGTACTCGCCCATGCCCCAGAAGCGGGCGCGGTCCTCGGTGACCCAGGCGTGGATCACGTCGAGGTCGCGCGCCGGGTCGACGGGGGCGAGGCACACCGTACCGAAGCTGTCGACCTCCCGTTCGTACACGGCGGACTCGGCGCTTGTCCCGGCACTTGTCCCGGCGCTCACGTCAGGGCTCTCCTCTTCTCGGTGCAGCAGATTCCAGTCTGTGACGACGGGGACGAGCTCCCCCCGTACCCACAGCGGCAGTTGATCGCGGTGGTGCGCGCCCCCCGGAACCCCGGACGCCCCGAACGGAACCACCCAGAGGCTGTCCTCGCGCCGCGCCAGGTCCCATGCGTAGCGGGCGGCGGGGCCGCGGGCGCTGCGGTCGGTGACGCCGGGGACGCTGGACGTGGACAGCACGCAGTCGTGGTCGCCCGCGAGCCCCGGCCGGCTCTCGTCGGAGTCGGCGCCGGGCAGCGCCCACCAGGGCGAGAGCCGGTGCAACTCGCCCCAGGGACTGGTCACTTCGATGCCCGCCACGCGCTCCATCGCGCCCGCCACCACAGCCACCCGGTCCGCGTGCGTCAGCGGTCCGTCCTCCCCCGTCAGCAGGCCCTCCAGCGCGTACGCGATCCTCGGCACCGTCGCCAGCCACGGGCGGAACAGTTCCGGGTACGGATCCGAGTGCGCCGAGCCGCTCAGCGGAGCGAGCGCCGGGTGGGCCGCCAGTCGGTGCACGACCTCGGCGCGCAGCGCCGCGTACAGCGTGGCGTCCGTGCTGTCGGCGTCCATCCGCCGGTCCCAGCGCAGCAGCCGGTCGCGCTGCCGTGCGGCCTCCGGGCTGTCGACCGCCACCTCTTCCAGCAGCCTCAGCAAGGCTCCGGCGGAGGCGAGATGGGTGTCCATGTGGACGGCCGCCATGTCCTGGGCGGTCCAGTGGGCGCACTTGTCGAGCAGTTCCTGTATCCGGTCGGCGCGGTGCGGGGGAGCGAACTCGACACCGAGCGGGGCGGCGATCCCCCGCTGGTTGGCCATCACCGTCGTGCCGTGGACGTCCGTGCACGGCATCGGTGCGCGGCGGGCCTGCCAGGCGTACGCGGCGTCCCAGGCGGGCACGGTGCGCAGCCGGTTCGCGTGCGGGCGCAGGGGTACGTGTCCGGCGACCCGGTGCAGCGTCGCGCCTGCCGTGTCCGCCGCCAGGACCACATTGACGGGCTCCACCCAGCCGTCCAGGGCGGCATCGAGGTCGGCGACCGTGCGGGCGCGGAGCAGTGCGGGCAGGGCGTCGAAGCCGAGTTCGCCGGTGACGCGGGGCGGGTGGCGGAGGCTGACGGCTTCCTCGCCGGTGTCCGGACCGCCGATGATCACCGGCCCGCGGCCGGTCTCGACGACCTCGACGGTCACGGGATCGGCGCCTGCCACCTCGATGGTCTCGGTGTGGGCGGCGACCGGTTCCCAGCCGTGCGGACCGAGCGCCTCCACCCCGCCGGCCGGCGTACGCCGCAGCCGTTCCCGGTAGAGGTCCTGGTAGTCGGCCATGGCATTGGTGATCGCCCAGGCGACCTGCCCGGTGTGCCCGAAGTGTGCGATGCCGGGCACACCGGGGACGGCGAGGCCCACCACGTCGAACTCGGGGCAGGCGAGCCGGATCTGCTGGTAGACGCCGGGGTCCTCGATGAACCGGTGCGGGTCGCCGGCGATGACCGGCGCCCCGGTGGCGGTGCGCTCGGAGGTGACGAGCCAGCCGTTGCTGCCGGAGGTACCGGGGCCGTCGGTGGCGAAGAGTTCGATCGCGTCCTCGCCCAGTCGGCGGGCGACCTCCTCGCGCCAGAGTTTGGTGGGGAAGCCCGCGAAAAGGATGTGGGTGGAGAGCCAGACGCCCAGCGGGGTCCACGGCTGCCAGGCGCCAGGGGCGAGTCCGGCGGCGGCGAACTCGGGTGCTCCTCCCGCCCCTTCGCCCAGTCCCGCGTTGACGCCGTCGACGTATGCACGCACCCAGTCGGCGGTCTCCGGAGCGAGGCGCTCGAAGCAGCGGCGGGCGGTGTCGTCCAGCCGGGCCCGGCGGGCGAACCGGTCCCACTCCACGGCCTCCGCACCGAGGAAGGCGGCCGTGGTGCCCTGAACCCGGTGCCGTTCGACCTCGATCTGCCAGGCGCGGTCCAGGGCGGCGTTGCGCCCCTGGGCATGGGCGAGTTCGCGGGCACCGGCCGCTCGCAGATGGGGTATGCCCCAGTCGTCCCGGTAGACCTCGTTGCGCATGCCGTTCCCGCCCTCGCTCGACTCCTCGCCCCCGAAATTTAGGTTAGCCTAACCTAAAAGCGATCTGAGATGGTTCTCTGGGGAGGAGACAGCTGTGGGACATGGCTGGGAGGGCGTCGTCCTCAAGCTGATGCGCGGGAGGGACTTCGAGTTCACCGTGACCGGGGCCGAACAGGTCACCGACGACTTCCGCCGGGTGCATCTGACCGACGGCGGGCTGCTCGCCGCGACCGGCGGCGCGCACCCCACGATGTGGGTCAGGATCTGGTTCGAGCGGGCGGGCAAGCCGCACCAGCGCGCCTACACCCTGGTCGACCCGGACCCGGCCGCCGGGACGTTCAGTCTCGAATTCGCCCTGCACGACGGCACCGCGAGCGACTGGGCGCGCAAGGCACAGCCCGGCGACACGATCGAGGCGACGCTCCAGGGCACCGGCTTCACCCTGCCCGAGCCGCGGCCCGCCCGGCTCTTCGTGATCGGCGACCCGGCCTCGCTGCCCGCGATCAACTCCCTGCTGGACGCGGTTCCGCGGACCCCGGCGACGATCTGGTTCGAGACGACGCACGCCTCCGACGAGGAACTGCCGTTCCGGCTGGACCCGGACTGCCACACCCTGCACAGGGTCCCGCGCCGCGACGCGGGCGCCCACCTGGTCGACCAGGTGAAGACCGCTCTGCCCGCGCTGCTGGGCGACCCGTCCCAGGCATACGTCTGGATCGCGTGCGACACGGCGACGACGCGCTCCCTGGCCACGTACGTACGCAAGGAACTGGCCGTCGCCAAGGAGCGGGTGAACGCGCTGGGCTACTGGCGCACGGCTGCCTGAGAACTGTCCGCACCGCGCCGCATACGCCCGCGGGCAGCCGCTCAGTCCTCGGCGACCAGCGCCGGAGTCTCCTTCGTCAGCACCTCGCCGCGGAAGAACGAAGGACTCCTGCGCTGCATCACCAGCATCAGGAGCACGCCGAGCAGCAGAAGCCCGACACCGGTCACGAACACCGAACCGACGCCGAGGACCGACGAGCCGGAGCCGTAGGCCGGGTCCCACATGTCGTAGAGGGTCTTGGAGAAGACCGCGGTGAGCAGGATGCCGCCGACGACCGGGAAGTGGTCCTTGAAGACCAGGCCGCGGGTGGAGCGGGTGAGTTCGGCGCGGAAGTACCAGGCGCAGGCGAAGGCCGTCAGCGCGTAGTCGAAGCAGATCATGAGGCATGCCGGGTCGATGCTCAGCCCGGCCAGACGATCGCCTGCAGTTCGCTGTACGCGTGCAGCGCGTACGAGCCGACGTCGCGCCCGACTCCGCTCCTCTTGAACCCACCGAACGGCGCCTCCATGTTCCGGCCGATCGTGTTCACCCCGACCCCGCCGGCGCGCAGCCGGCGCGCCACCCGGAAGGCCCGGGCCACGTCCCCGGACCACACGTAGTCGATCAGTCCGTAGTCGCTGTCGTTGGCGAGTGCGATGCCCTCCTCCTCGTCGTCGAAGGGGACGACCACGACGACCGGGCCGAAGATCTCCTCCCGGACGACCCGCATGTCGTTGGTGCAGTCGGCGAGGAGCGTCGGTGCGACGTAGAAGCCCCGGTCGACGTGGGAGGGCCGCTCGCCGCCCGTGACGACCCGCGCGCCCTCCTTCCGGCCCAGATCGACGTAGGCCTCGATGCGGTCGCGGTGGGCCGCGGAGATGACCGGCCCGACGACCGTGCCCGGCGCCGCCGGGTCGCCGACCGTCAGACGGCCCGCATATGCGACGAGCTTCTCGACCAGCGCGTCATGGCTGCCGCGCTGGACGAGGACGCGCGTCGGAGCCGTACAGATCTGGCCGCTGTAGAAGGAGAACGTCGTGCCGATGCCCGCCACCGCCGCGTCCAGGTCGGCGTCGTCGAGGACGACCGCGGCGCCCTTGCCGCCCAGCTCCATCAGCTGGCGCTTCATCCCTCGCCCGCACACCTCGGCGATACGCCGTCCGACGGCCGTGGAACCGGTGAAGCTGACCATGTCGACGTCCGGAGAGTCGACGGCCGCCTCACCGGCATCGGGGCCCGATCCCGTGACGACGTTGACGACGCCCGCCGGCACGCCCGCCTCGGCAAGGGCCTCAGCCATCCGGTAGACGGAGAGCGGGTCCTGCGGGGCGGGCTTCACGACGACCGTGTTGCCCATGGCGAGCGCGGGGGCGACCTTGCCGGCCGGATTGGCCCACGGGTTGTTGTATGAGGTGATGCAGGTGACGACGCCGACCGGCTGGCGTACGGCGATCGCGCCGAAGACACCGGCCCGGCCCATCGGACCGGCCTCGTTGATCTGCGGCGCGATCGCCTCCTCGACCGGCTCCAGGGCGCCCCTCGCGTACCGCCGGAAGCGGGCCGCTCCGACGGCGACCTGCATCGACCGGGCCGTTCCCGTCGTCGCGCCGCTCTCCGCCCGGGCGAGTGCGGCGTTGGCGGCGAAGTCACGGTGCATCAGGTCGGCGGCGCGGTCGAGGATCGCGGCGCGCTCCTCGGGGCGGGTCCGCGACCAGGCGGGGAAGGCGTCGCGGGCCGCGGCGGCCGCCGCGTACACCTGCGTGCGGCTCGCCTCGGGTGCGAGACCGACGGCCTGCTCCGTGGCCGGGTTGATCACCTCGTAGTGGCCGTGGTCGGGTTCGGTCCACTCGCCACCGATGAAGAGGCGCTGGGGGGTGGTGGTCATTGTGTGCTCACCGTCCGGGTGTCGCGGCCGGAGCGCAGCACCGTACCGGGGACCGCGCCGGTCACCTTGTCGTCGCGCAGCGTCTCGACGCCGTTGACGCGGACCGACACGATGCCGATGGCTTTGGAGTCGAGGCGTGGGCTGTCGCCGGGCAGATCGTGTACGAGGGTGGCGGGCCCGGCGTCGATGCGCTCGGGGTCGAAGAGGACGAGGTCGGCGTGGAAACCTTCCTGGATCCTGCCCCGGTCGCGCAGCCCGAAGAGCTGGGCGGGGTCGTCGGTGAGCATCTTGACGGCCTGTTCGAGGGGGACGAGTTTCCGGCCGCGCAGGCAGTCGCCGAGGAAGCGGGTGGTGTACGGGGCTCCGCACATCCGGTCCAGATGGGCGCCCGCGTCGGAGCCGCCGAGCATGACGTCCTCGTGCTGCCAGGTCCGCTGCCGCAGCGCCCAGGAGTCCGGGTCGTTGTCGGTGGGCATGGGCCACAGCACCGTTCGGAGTTCGTCGGCGACGCAGATCTCGACGAGGCAGTGGAACGGGTCCTGCCCGCGCTCGGCGGCGATGTCGCGCACGACGCGCCCGCTGAGGCCCTCGTTCGCCGCGCTGTACGTGTCGCCGATGACATACCGGCCGAAGTCGGCCAGGCGCCGGAAGACACCGGCCTCCTTGCTGTCGGCGCGGCGGAGCATCTCGGCGCGGGTGGCGGCGTCGCGGAGCCGCTCGATCCGTTCGGGGACGGGAAGGGACAGGATCTCGCCCCAGCCGGGGATGAGGTTGAGGGCGCAGAAGGTGCCGAGCGACATGTTCATGGGCGTGAGGATCGGCATGGTGAGCGCGACGATCCGGCCGCCCGCCCGGCGGGCGCGTTCGCTGGGGACGAGCTGGCGCGGTACGCGTTCGGGGACGGCGGCGTCGATGGTCAGGACGTTCCAGTTGAGGGGGCGGCCGGCGGCGGCGCTCATGTCGACGAGGAGGCCGATCTCGTCGTCGGAGAACTGGTCGAGGCAGCCCGCGACGATCGCTTCGAGCTGGGTGCCTTCGTGTTCGCCGACGGCGCGGGAGAGGGCGAGGAGTTCTTCGGGCAGCGCGTGCCGGGAGGCGACGGGCTTGCCGTCGCCGTCGGAGTGGGTGGCGGACTGGGTGGTGGACAGACCCCAGGCCCCGGCGTCCATTGCGTCGTGGAGGAGCCGCAGCATCGCGTCGAGCTGGGCGGGTCCGGGCTGTCCGCCGACGGCGTCGGCCCCCATGGCGTGGCGGCGCAGGGCGCAGTGGCCGACCATGAACCCGGCGTTGACGGCGATCCGCCCCTCGAGCGCGTCGAGGTATTCGCGGAAGGTGGACCAGGACCAGTCGACGCCCTCCTCCAGTGCCTTGAGGGCCATGCCTTCGACCTTGGACATCATGCGGCGGGTGTAGTCGGCGTCGTCGGGCCGGTCGGGGTGGAGCGGGGCGAGGGTGAACCCGCAGTTGCCACCGGCGACGGTGGTGACACCGTGGTTCATGGACGGGGTGGCGTACGGGTCCCAGAAGAGCTGGGCGTCGTAGTGGGTGTGGGGGTCGACGAAGCCGGGGGCGAGCACGAGTCCGGTGGCGTCCTCCGAGGTCACGGCCTCCTCGGTGAAGGTGCCGGGCTCGTCGACGACGGCGATGCGGCCGTCGCGGATCCCGAGGTCGGCGGCGTACGAGGGAGCACCGGTGCCGTCCACGACGGTCGCTCCGCGGATGAGGTGGTCGAACATGTCGGGTTCCCTTCTGTTCTGTACGGGGATGCAGCCGGGGTGCGTACGACCGCGGTACGCACCCCGGCTCGCGGAGCGACGGTCCGGGAAGACGCCGCTCCAGCTCAAGCCCCTCCGGCGATTGAGGAGCGGGGATCCGGGGGCAGCGCCCCCGCCTACGCCGCCGTGCGGAACCGCGTGGTCCGGTGCACCGGATCCGTGTCGATCTCCGGAATCACATGCTCCCCGATCAGCCGGATCGAGTTCATCGTGTCCTCACGGCTGATCCCGATCGGCAGCCCGAAGCTCAACTGATCCGCCCCCGCCTGCTCCCACCGCCTGCACTGCCGCAGCACCTCGTCCGGGTCACCGCAGATCATCAGCTCCTCGGCGATCAGCAGCTCGATGATCTCCTCGCTGTACTCCGGCAGCAGCTCCGGCCATTCCGGAATGCCTTCGGGCCTCGGGAATGTGTCGTGGTAGCGGAACAGCAGTGACTGCAGGTAGTTGAGCCCGCCGCCGACCGCGATCTCCACGGCCTTGGCGTGCGTCTCGGCGCATATGGCCGTCGACGTCACCATGACGTTGTCGTTGACGAAGTCACCGACCGGCTCCGCGTCCTTGACGGCCGTCTTGTACGAGTCGACGACCCACTCCATGTCGGAGACCTTCTGCACGCTGAACCCCAGCACGCCGAGCCCCTTCTTGGCGGCCATGGCGTACGAGGACGGCGATCCGGCCGCGTACCACATCGCCGGGTGCGACTTCCCGTACGGCTTCGGAAGGATCTTGCGGGGCGGCAGCGACCAGTGCTTGCCCTGGAAGCCGACGTACTCGTCCTGGAGCCACATCTTGGGGAACTCGGCGATGGTCTCTTCCCAGAGTTCCTTGGTGTGGTTCATGTCGGTGATGCCCGGCATGAATCCGAGGATCTCGTGGCTGCCGGCCCCGCGCCCTGAGCCGAACTCGAATCTCCCCTCCGAGAGATGGTCGAGCATGGCTACCTTCTCGGCCACCTTCACGGGGTGGTTGACGGGGGCGAGGGGGTTGAAGATCCCGGAGCCGAGGTGGATCCGTTCGGTGGCGTGCGCCAGGTACCCCAGGTACACGTCGTTGGCCGAGAGATGCGAGTACTCCTCCAGGAAGTGGTGTTCGGAGGCCCAGGCGTACTTGAAGCCGGACTTGTCCGCCTGGATGACGTACTCGGTCTCCTCGATCAGCGCCTTGTGCTCCGCCTCGGGGTCGACCTCGGCGCGCGCGGCGGGTACGTACCCCTGTACAAACAGCCCGAATTCCAAGGGGGTTCACCGTCCTCAATCATTTCTGACACACCGTCAGATTGTGATGCGACCGACTGTTCCACCGACGGTCCGACCCGTCAATAGCTGACGTTCCGTCAGCTATTGACGCCCTCAGAAAAGGCTGACACCCGCCAGCCACCCGCCGTCGATGACGAACGGCTGCCCGGTGATGTACGAGGAGTCGTCCGAGGTCAGGAAGAGCGCCAGGGCCGCCACCTCCTCCGGCTTCCCGATCCGCCCGAGCGGCACGAGCTTCTTGTAGAGCCCGGCCACCGCCGCCCTGGACTCCTCCGGGTCCGCGGCCGGGTCCAGCGCGGCCGGGTTGGTCATCGCGGTGTCCACGGCCCCGGGGCAGACGGCATTGACGCGTATCCCCTTCGCCGCGAGCTCGACCGCCGCGACCCTGGTCAGCCCCAGCACGGCATGCTTGGTCGCCGCGTACGCCCCCACGAAGGCCATCCCCGTGAGTCCGGTGTACGAGGCGGTGTTGACGATGGTCCCGCCGCCCGCGGCCTCGATCTCCGGCGCGACGTTCTTGATCCCCAGGAAGGCGCCGACCTGGTTGACCTGCACGACCTGCTGAAACTCCTCCAGAGGTGTGGACACCAGCTCGTTGAACCGCAGGATCCCCGCGTTGTTGACCAGCCCGTCGATCCTCCCGAAGGCGCCCTTGGCGACGGCCACAGCGCTCTGCCACTCCTCCTCCCGGCTCACATCGAGATGCACGAACCGGGCGGCCCCCTCCCCCAGCTCCTTCGCCAGGGCCTCCCCCTGGTCGTCGAGCACATCGGCGATCACCACCCGCGCGCCCTCGGCGACGAAGAGCCGCGCCTCCTGTTCGCCCTGCCCGCGTGCGGCGCCGCTGATGAGGACGGTGCGCCCATCCAGCTTGCCCATGTCCGTACTCCTTACTGCTGGTCGAGGTAGGGAGCGACATCAGCGGCGAACGCCGACATCTGATCGGTCAGTTCGCTACGGCTCCGGCTGCGGAACCGCACCTGGATCTGGTGCACGCCCATCGCCCCGTACGCGTGCAGCGACTCGGCGATGACTTCCGGCTTCCCGCTGAGCGTGCGCCGCCCCACGGCCCATGCCGGCTCCCCCACGTACAGCGGCTCGGTGATGGCACCGACGACCAGCGGCTGCTCGATTCCGGCCTCCGCCCGCAACGCCCGCACCCTGGCGATCTGCCGCGGCAGCCGGTCCCGGGGATCCCCCTGCGGCAGCCATCCGTCACCGCGCAGCGCGGCCCGGCGCACGGCGGCGGGCGAGGACCCGCCCACCCAGACGGGCACCCGCTCCTGCGCGGGCCGCGGCCGCTGCCCGAGTCCGCTGAACGAGAACCGTTCCCCGGCGAACTCCGGGTACTCCTCCGGCCCGAGCGCGGCCTTCAGCGCGTCGATGGTCTCGTCGAGCACGCCGCCGCGCCCGTCGAAGTCCGCCCCGAGCGCCTCGAACTCCTCCCGCACGTGCCCGGCCCCGACCCCGAGGATCAGCCGGCCGCCGGACAGGTGGTCGAGGGTGGCGTACTGCTTGGCGGTGGCGAGCGGGTGGCGCAGCCCGACGACGGCGACATGGCTCATCAGCAGGACACGTTCGGTGATCCCCGCAAGAAAGGCGAGGGTGGCCACCGGGTCGTACCAGACGGTGCTCATGACCTCGGCGAGCCGCCGCGGAATCGCGACATGGTCGCAGCTCGCCAGGTAGGCGAAGCCGGTGCGGTCGGCGGTGCGGGCGATCTCGGCGAGATCACCGGGTCCGGCCGAGGCCTCCCACGCTTCCGTATAGATGGTGCTCTGCGACTGGACCGGGAGCTGCATCCCGTACGACAGCCGCCCGGCGGGCAGTATCGGCACCGGGTCGCCTCCCTTCCTCCGTGTCCGCCCCGACCCGACCTGACGATCCGTCATTTTTCGAGGCGGGTGCCATCGTCGTACCTGACGGTGCATCAGACAAGAGGGAGGGAGAGCAGCGGATCCATCGCCCGGGGGCGGGTCAGCCATGGACGGCGGTGGAAGCCGGTACCAGCCTGGAAGACTGCTGAAAATCTCGGGTTCTGGCCCCGGCTCGGTGGAGTTGGGGCCAGTCTTGTAGGCATGCAGGGGGAATGGGCTGGGGAGATGGTCGGGCCGGATGTGTGGGAGACCTGCCGGGAGTTGATCCCGGCTGGGAGTGTGTTCGCGTTCCTGGCCGAACATCGCGAGGCTCTGTTTCCGCCGGGGATGTTCGCGGACATGTATGGCCCCGGAGTCCTAGCCCGGGCACCGGGGAACAAGTAACCCGCCGGTAGCTTTCAGGGCTTCGTGACCGCGGTCTTCTTTGGCTGGCGAGGCACGGTCCTGGTCTTGTCGAGGTGCCCGTACACCGTGGACCGCGGGACGCCGAACATGTCGGCGATCTGCTGGACGGTCTTCTCCCGCTCGTCGTGGAGCCGTTGGGCGAGTGCGGCCTGGTCCTTGGTGAGCTTCGGCCGGCGCCCGCCGACCCGGCCCCGGGCCCGCGCGGAGGCGAGCCCATCGTTCGTGTTCGCCACGATCAGCTCGCGCTGGAGCTCTGCCAGTACGGACAGCATCCCGAACATGGCCCGCCCCTCCATGGTGGCAGTGTCGATGCCCTGCTCAATGACGTGCAGGCCAATGCCGCGCTCGCGCAGCTCCGCGCCGAGGGTCACCAGGTGCAGCACGGAGCGGGAGAGCCGGTCGAGCCGGGTGACCTTCAGCGTGTCGCCCTCGCGCAGCAGCTGCATGACGAGATCGAGCTTCGGGCGGGACGCCTTCGCGCCGCTGGCGACGTCGACGTGGATGTTGTCGCGGCCGACGCCGTGGCGGAGTAGTGCGTCGATCTGATGATCGGGGTTCTGGTCGGCCGTCGATGTGCGGCAGTAGCCGATGAGCATTGTCGGAAACTACCCGAAGGGTCGTTCTCCGACGTTGATTTCCGGCGCGAGTTGCCGACACTGCCCACCTGCGGATTCGCTATCGCCAGCCGGAGTGTCGACAGACGATCGATTCTCAACACCCACCAGGTGTCGGCGCTCGCTCGAATCGGCCTGCCACACTGCGGACATGAACGGAAACTCTCCCGACGACGGGCTCGGCGTGAACCGGGCCCTTTGGGATGCCCGTGCCCGGACGCATGGCACGACTCCCAACGACATGCTCTACGACGTCGATTCGTTCCTGGCGGGCCGGCAGACGCTCTATGGGATCGAGCTGGAACTGGCCGGTGATGTGACCGGACAGGATGTGCTGCATCTGCAGTGCCACTTCGGCATGGACACACTCAACTGGGCTCGTCTGGGTGCCAGGGTCACCGGTGTCGATTTCTCGTCGACGGCGATCGTCCGGGCACGCGAGCTGGCCGAGCTCGCCGGGCTGACCGCCGATTTCGTCGAGGCGGACACGCAGAACCTACCGTCCGGCCTGGCGGGTAGGTTCGATCTGGTGATCGCCACCTACGGGGTGCTGTGCTGGATCGGGGACCTTGGCGCGTGGATGCGTGGTGCGGCGATGGCACTGCGGCCGGGTGGAAGGCTGGTGCTGGTCGACCTGCATCCCGCCTACCAGACCCTGGCCACCTACGAGCCGCTCGTGGCCGACTGGCCCTACGGCGGAGGAGAGCCCCAGCGTGAGGTCGTAACGGACACATATGCGGACCCGGACCTGCCGATGACCGCACAGGAGGTGGTCCAGTACCCGCACTCGGTGGGCGAGATCGTGACAGCGGCCGCTGGATCGGGATTGATCGTCGACCGGCTCGTCGAGCACACCGAGGCCGAATTCCCCGGACGTCGCATCCTGCCTCAAGGACCCGACGGCACTTGTCGGTTCCCGTTCGGTGACACCTACCTCCCGATCCTCTACTCGCTCCGAGCGAGATCATCCCGAGCGGCCACTGCGTAGCCTTCCGCAGCGTGGTGCCCCGCCCGCGCTGGCTGGAGGTCGAGCACACGGGCTTGGACGGCGTCCGCACCGTCACCGTGTTCACCGACGCCATGGCCCGCCTGGTCTGCCACGAGGTCGACCACCTGTATGGGGCTCTCTACACCGCCCGTATGAGCGAGGGCATCCAGCCGATCAGCGTCACCGAGTACAAGGGCACCGGCACCACCTGGACCTACCTCTCCTAACCTGCGGCCTTCCGCATCGGAACCGTCAGTGGCGATAACACGCGCCCCGACGGCTCGCTAACGCCACTGACGGTTCGGTTGCTGCTCAAGCCCCGCGCCCGCCGGAGCTCGGGTGCGGGGCACGCCGGCGGACAGCCCGAGCTCGAGGCGCTTGTCCATGTCGAGGCGGAAGGTGCCGTACGGGTTGACGTTGGACCAGAACAGCGCGGTCAAGCCGCGCCGGTCCTCGTCGGTGAGCTTCTTCGCCCACGCCGGCTCGGCAAGGACCTGCTGCAGCAGCAGGGTGTTGACGTGCACGAGCGCGGACTGGAGCAGGTGCAGGGCGAGCATCGAGGTCTCGGCGTGTTCCTTGTCCGGGCCGGTCAGGGCGCCGTCCTTGCCGTAGTGGAGCACGGTGTTGGCGCTGTTCCAGTTCTCCACGACCTGGAGCCCGCCGTGGATCTCGCGACGCAGGCCGGGGCTGGCGAGGTAGTCGCAGGCGAAGACTGTACGTACGGCGCGGCCGAGTTCTTCGAGCGCGGCGTAGGTGGGGTGCTTGGGGCCGCCGCGGGTGAAGCGCCGCAGCACCTGCTCGGCCTCCGCCGTCCCGAGCCGAAGCGCAGTCGCGTACTTCACCATCTGGTCGTACTGCTGCTCGATCAGCTCCCAGCGGATCGGCCGCGTCAGCGAGGCGCCGAGCGCCGGCCAGCCGGGCGGGGTGTCGTCCGGGCGGTACAGGCGGATGCTGCCGATGTTCTTCAAGCGGGGCAGAAGCCGGAAGTTGAGCAGCTCGGTGAACGCGAAGCCGGCCACGGACGCCCCGTGCGTGTCGACGTAGTTCGCTTCGATCTCGGCGTCCGTGCAGTGCCGCAGCAGTCCCTCGATCATCGCCGCGACCTCGGACGACGAACAGGACTTGAGCTGGGAGTAGATGCAGACGTTCTTCCGCTCGACGTGCCAGTAGATCATCGCGCCGTTGCCGCCGTAGCGGGCGTGGTACTCGGTCATGAAGTTGCTGGACCAGGAGCCGAACTTCTTCGAGTCCGACGCGCACGCCGTACCGCGGCCCCACCACGCGGTATCGCGGGCGGCGAAGGTGCCGTTCACCAACTTCGTGACGGCGGCCCGGAGGTTGTCGACGGTGATGAAGTGCCGGCGCACATGCCGCAGTGCCGCCTCGCTCTCGCCGTGCTCGCCGGTCGCCACGATCGCGCGGATCCCCATGTTCGTGCCCAGCGCGAACAGCGCGAGCAGGAGCCGGCGCTGGAGCACGTCCCGGTCGATGCGCTCGTAGGCGGCCACGGAGGAGAACTCGTCGATGAAGCCGGTCATGAACTCGGCGTTCTTCAGCACATCCAGCAGGTCCAGGACACCCCAGCGCCGTACGACCTCGTCCTTCAACGCCTGCAGGCCGGTCGGCTCGGCCAGGGGCTCCAGCTTCGGCACGGTGATCCACGGCTCGCCTCGACGGGTGGTGACCTTCGCCCCGCCCGCGCTGCCGTCCGCGAGCGCGGCGGTGAGCCCGTCCAGGCCCGCGGTCATCCGCTTCTTCAGATCCGCGATGAACGTGCGCGGGTTCAGCGGCTGGCGGATCGCGGCGTAGTGCACGGCGCGGGTGGCCTCGAAATCACCGGGCAGGTCATCCTCCGGATTCCGCCACCGGGCCGCGCCCTCGACGTAGATCTCCCGGCGGCGCACCGCATCCCGCAGCGCCACCAGCACACACAGCTCGTACGGGATGCGCTCGACCCTGCCCTTGTCGTCGACGACCGCCTCACGCCAGTCCTTGCGTACCACGCCGTACATCGGCGCCTCGTCCTCGGCGCTGTCGTAGAAGCGGGTCTTGCCGTCGACATCGGCGTACTTCTTCAGCAGCTTCATTGCGTCCATCACCGGCTGGTAGGCGGTGTTGTTGCACTTGAAGCCCAGCGTGTTCAGCAGCGGCGGCAGCATCTGCCGGTAGTAGGAGCTGTACGAAGAGCGCAGGGTAGTGCGGACCTTCGCCTTGAAGACCTTCTCGTTCGCCTTCGCCTCGGCCACCAGCTCACGCAGCGTCCTCTCCCCGACCACCGGAAACAGGGCCCGGCGTACGACCTCGTCGGGCTTGTCGACAGCGGCCGTCGCCAGCTTGAAGAGGATGCCCTCCTTGCCGCGGACCTTCTTCAACTCGGCGGTGAGCTGCTTCTCCACCCGCCGCTCCGCATGAGCGTTGATCTTGTGAACCAGGGCGACCAGCAGGTCGACCAGGGCATCGGTGATCTCCGCCTGACGTGACGAGCACAGCGCCGCGAGCAGAGTGATCCGTACGTCCTCCGCCGTGTCGCGGAAGTCCGAGGGGTACATCTTGATCGCCCGCGCCCGCCACGCGGCCACCAGCTTCTCCGAGCAGTCCGCGAACAACCCCTTCGGGAGCCCGAGTTCCCGCACCGACGTGAGCTTGATGATCTCCATCAGCAGGGCATCGAGACCGACAGCTCCCGGGTCGCGCTTGAGCGCGGCCAGCAGCGCGGTGCCCTCATCGTTCCCCTCGGCCACCAGCGCCAGCAGCCGGGCCCGGACCACCGTGCCCAGGCGCTCGATGGTCCGGGCGCAGAACGCCCGCTCCCACCTGCCCCGAGCCGCGACCAGGACCTTCTCAACGCGGGTCGGGCCCGGCGGCTCGATCTTCCGCGTACGGCACTCCACCAGCAGGGCCTCGCGCTGCCGGTCCTCCACCAGTTCAACCGGGCATACCTCCGCGGCCAGCCACGCAATCAGCGACTCCTCGTCGGCGAGCGTCGACGGACGAAACCCCAGGGCCTCACGGATCTGCTTGCGGTGCCGCTTCGCGCCCGCCAGGTCGTACTTCGTCAGCTCCGCCGCCGGCACCACCAGACCCGCGACGTACTCCACCGCGGGCTGAGGGAACTCCTCGATGAACTCCGGGAACCGGGCCTCGATCTCGAAGAACTTCAACATCAGGCAGAAGCCGAGCGTCGTCGGCCCGGTCTTGTTGGCCACGAGCTTCCAGTCGCCGTCCACCAGGGTCCAGCTCGCCAGCAACTCTTCCGGCGACCACTCCTGCCGCACACCCGCCCCTTTGCCGTCGACCTCCCGGGCATCCACTCGGACTGCCCAACGAGGCGTACCACCCCCGGGAAACGGGCCCAGAACCTACTGGCGGGTTACTTGTTCCCTGGTGTCTGGGCTAGGACTTCGGGGCCAGGCGGGGCCGACGAGGGGGTGGCAGGCAAGTGCTCGAATACCGCAGACGAAGACGGCCTCCGAACGCGTTCTACCGGCAAATGGTTATCCCGTTCGCGATCGTGGCCGTACAGGCCGCCCATCGCACACATCTGGCCGTCCAGCCCTGGCACATCACCTTTCCTTTCCTGCTTCTCCTCGCTGCGTGGTGGGTGCTCCACATGCGCCGTGGCCACACTCTCGTGGGCCCTGGCGGCATCGTCGTGCGTAAGGCCGTGTTCACACGCCGGCTGGCCTGGATCGTGGCCGTCAAAAATCTGCCGGGCCGCTCGCCAGGCAGCTTCGACTTGTACGGCTATGTGCGCACCGCGAACGGGCGAGCCATCGCTCTCCCTCACGTCAACAACTGGCAGATGGACGACGTGGGCGCCCAGGTCGCGGCAATCCGCGCGGCCGGCACCCGGTACGCGGGCCTGACGTGGCACAGGCGCCCGGAGATGGAGCAGGTCGTCCGCCGGCGCGTGGGACTCGCCAAGGCCCGGAACAGATCCTTGCTCACGGCCCTGGTCGTGTGGTGCGCCATGTTCGCGCTCTGGGTTGGGCTGAGGATCGCGGACATCTCGGGTGTGCTGAGGATCGCGGACATCTGGTGGAGCACGCAGCTGCTCCTGCTGTGGGTGCCGCTCGCAGTCTCCGCCCTCGTCGCAGCGGTGCTCCACTGGCAGGGGGAGTCCCAGGTCCCCGAGAACGAAGCGGCCTGGTAGCTCCGGGGGCGCCGGGGTGTCAGAGGTGCACGATACGGTGCCCCTCATCGACCCGGACCGAGGAGGAACCACCATGTCGACCAGGTGGACCGTGACGCTCGACTGCGCGCACCCGACCAGGCTGGCGGAGTTCTGGGCCCTTGCCCTCGGTTACGTACCGAAGCCCCCGCCCGCCGGTTTCGGGAGCTGGGAGGAGTGGTTCGCCCACCACGGCATCCCGGAGGAGGAGTGGGACGACGGCGCGTACCTGTGCGATCCGGACGGGGTGGGGCCGACGCTGTCCTTCCTGAAGGTGCCGGAGCCGAAGGTGGCGAAGAACCGCGTTCACCTGGACGTACAGGCCGGCGGCGGCCGCGAGACGCCGTGGGAGGTGCGGTGGCCGCGCGTGACCGAGGCGGTCACGCGCCTGACCGCCGCCGGCGCGACCGTGGTGCGCGAGCACGAGATGGACGGCCGCCCCGATCACATGGAGATGGCCGACCCGGAGGGCAACGAGTTCTGCGTCCTCTGACCTGCAGTCGGCCCCGGCAGGGTCAACCGGGCAGAACCTGGCCGTCCCGGCGGAACAGGGCCGTCCACAGGAACGGCTCACCGAAACACGGCGACTCGGGGGGTTCGTCGTGCATGCGGCGCAGTTCGACCTCCGTGAGTTCGGAGAAGATCCGGCGCAGGGACTCCGGCGTGTAGGCAAGTCCGCCGTGCAGGCCGGAGGACTGGCGGTAGAACGCCTCGTCGGGGAGTTCGGAGCCCATCTCTCCTGACGCAAAACAGGTGAGGGCGAGATGGCCGCCGGGGGCGAGAGCGCGGTCGAGCAGCGCCAGGTAGCTGATGCGGCGGTGGGGCGGCAGGTGGTGGAAGCAGCCGGAGTCGTGGATCAGGTCGTACGGACCGCCGAGCTCGGCGTCGGTGAGGGCAAAGGCATCACCGCAGCGGAACCGGATGTCGGCCCCGGCCTCACGGGCGCGCTCCTCGGCCCAGGAGATGGCTGCCGGGGAGAGGTCGACGGCGTCCACCTGGAAACCCAGGGAGGCGAGATGAAGGGCGTTGCGGCCCGGACCGCACCCGAGGTCGAGCGCCCGGCCCGGCGTGATCAGGGATCGGTCAAGGTACGAGACCAGGTTCTCGTCCGGCTTCGCCACGAAGAACGGCACCGGCTTCGAGCGGTCGGTGTAGAAACCGTCCCACCAGCCGGCCCCGTCCGCCGTCCAGCGATCGTCCTCCGGCGCGAACAGGCCGTCCATCAGCTTCAGAACGTCGTCGACCGTGCGTATGTTCCGGTCCATCGGATCCCCTTTCACGATGGGGACACGGTAGGGCTGCACTGCACAAAAGCCCAGCTCAGGACGCATACGGAAAGGCCGCGAAGGGGTGTCCGGGCGGTCCGTCCGGGAGCGGCGAGGGCCTCCGCCCGCAACCGCCCCGCACGGTCGCCCACGCCCCTGCCGAAGGCCGCCGCGGTGGCATTCCCGGTCACGCTCACGCAGGTTTCTCAACGAATTGCCGCGACCGCTGACGCGCCGTCGGGCTGACTACCCCGTCCCGTCGGGACCGTCCGTCTACCTCCGGTACAGCGCCTCGATCTCCGCCTCGAAGTCCCGCAGGATCGCATCCCGCTTCAGTTTCAGGGACGGCGTCAGATGCCCGCCCTCCTCCGTGAAGTCCACCGGCAGCACGACGAATTTGCGGATCGACTCGGCGCGCGAGACCAGGCGGTTGGCCTCGTCGACCGCGCGCTGGAGCGCACCGCGCAGCTCCTCGTCCGCCACCAGGTCCCGGATCGGCACGTCCTGCTTCTTGCGCATCTGCCGCCAGTGCAGGAGCCCGTCCGGCTCCAGGGTGATCAGGGCGGTGATGAACGGGCGGTTGTCGCCGGCCACCATGCACTGACTGACCAGCGGGTGGGCGCGCAGCCAGTCCTCCAGCGGCGCCGGGGCGACATTCTTGCCGCCCGTCGTCATGATGATTTCCTTCTTGCGGCCGGTGATGGTGAGGTAGCCGTCCTCGTCGAGGGCGCCCAGGTCGCCGGTGGCGAACCAGCCGCCGTCCAGTGCGGGGACGGGCGCGCCGCGTTCGGTGTCCCAGTAGCCGCGGAACACCTGGCCACCGCTGAGCAGCACCTCGCCGTCGTCCGCGATCCGCACGGCGGTGCCCGGCAGCGGCCAGCCGACCGTGCCGAGGCGCGGTTTGAGCGGTGGGGTGACGGTGGCGGCGGCGGTGGTCTCCGTCAGCCCGTACCCCTCGAAGATCTCGATGCCCGCGCCCGCGTAGAAGGACGCGAGCCGGCGGCCCAGCGGAGAGCCGCCGCAGATCGCGTACCGGACGTGTCCGCCGAGGGCCGCCCGGATGCGGCGGTAGACCAGCGGGTCGTACAGAGCCCGGGCGGCCCGCAGGCCCCAGCCCGGTCCGGGGCCGGTGCCGTGTTCGGCGGCCTCGACGGCCTGCCCGTACCGCTGGGCGATTCTCGCGGCGCGATCGAACGACGAGGCGCGGCCCATCTTCTCGGCGGTGGCCCGGCCGGTGTTGTAGACCTTCTCCAGTACGTACGGGATGGCCAGCAGGAACGAGGGCCGGAAACCCGCCAGGTCGGCGAGGAGGTCCTCGGTCCGGATGGACGGGGCGTGGCCGAGCCGGACCCGGGCGCGCAGACAGCCGATCGCGACCATCCGCCCGAAGACGTGCGACAGCGGCAGGAAGAGGAGCGTCGAGGCCGGTTCCTTGCTGACCGATGTGAAGACGGGGTGGAGGAGTTCGATGGCGTTGTCGACCTCGGCGAAGAAGTTGCCGTGGGTCAGGACGCAGCCCTTGGGGCGTCCGGTGGTGCCCGAGGTGTAGATGAGGGTGGCGGGTGTCTCCGGTTCCAGGCCGGCCCGGCGGGCGGCGACCGCGTCGTCGGGGACGTCCCTGCCGAGCGCCTTCAGCCGGCCGAGCGCGCCGGTGTCGAACTGCCACAGATGGGCGAGATCGCCGAGCTGCTTGCGTTCCTGGCTGATCAGCCGGCCTTCGTCCGCCGTCTCCACGGCGCATGCGACGGCGCCCGAGTCCTGGAGGATCCAGCGGGCCTGGAAGGCGGAGGACGTGGGGTAGAGGGGGACGGTGACGAGTCCGGCGGCCCAGCCCGCGAAGTCGAGCAGCGTCCATTCGTACGTGGTACGGGACATGATCGCGATCCGGTCACCGGCCCGCAGGCCCTCCGCGATCAGGCCCTTGGCGACGGCGAGCACCTCACCGGCGAACTCTTCGGCCGTCACGTCCTGCCAGCTGCCGTCCGGCTGCTTGCGACTGAGGACGGCGTCGCCCGGGGCCTCGCGGGCGTTGTCGAAGGGAATCTCGGCGAGCGATCCGCGCCGGACGGGCGGCGCGAGCGGCGGTACGGAGACCTGCCGCACCGTTCCGTCCGCCGCCCTGACCTTCGTCGGCTCGACCAGGGCGGGTACGGCGGGCGGCGCGGCAGGTGCGGTGGCAAAGGCTGGCGTGGACACGAGCGGCTCCTCAACAGGGGGGAAGGGCGGTTCGGCCGGCCCGTCCGGGGGGCCGTTTCGTCCTCGGCCGCCGGTCGGGCTTGAAGATGTCCTCGATCGCTGAAAGGGCTCAAAAATCAGGGGCGTTCCAGGATCGCCGTGACTCCCTGGCCGCCCGCTGCGCAGATCGAGATCAGTCCGCGGCCCGGACCTTCCCGCTCGGCAAGCAGTTCGGCGAGGGTGGCGACGATCCGCGCTCCGGCCGCGGCGAACGGAGCCCGCCGGGCTGCCGGCAGCGGTCTGCGCAACTGGTCGTTGACGCCGAGGGGCGCGTCGCTCGTGGTGTCCGTGCCGCCCGCGATCGCTGAGTCGAGCGCGCCGAGCATGATCTTGTCGGCGGCGGCGATGACGGCCTGGAGGCCGGTGCCGCAGGCCTGCTGGATGTCATACGCGGGGGTGCGCGGGTCGAGCGCCGAGCCGAGGACGGTCTCGCGGGCCAGGTTGAAGTCCCGGCTGTGCTTGAGGACGGCGCCCGCGACGAACTCACCGACCTGCTGCCCCTGGAGCCCGAACCGCTCGACCAGACCGTTCAGTGCGGCGGTGAGCATTTCCTGGTTGGAGGAGTGTGCGTAGGGGCCGTCGGAGCGCGCGAACGGGATAAGGCTGCCGCCGATCACCGCGACCCGGCGCGGCTGTGGGCGAGCAAGGGGGATCATCTCGACCAACTCATCTCGACCTGCTCCTGACTCTTGAGTAACCTTACTCCGCAGTAAAATCTACGACCGCGCAGGGAGTCTGGACAATGGCCGACCGCTATCTGCACTTCACCGGCACAGCACCCGGCCGATTTCTGACCGGGAAGCTCGGCCTGCCGCAGCCGGCGCGGCTGCGCCGCTGGTCGCTGGAGACGCAGTCACTGGACGGCCCGCTGCTGCACCTCGCTGCCGGGGACTCCGCTGCTGCACCTCGCTGCCGGGGACTCCGCCGTTGCGCAGGAGCTGGGTGCGGTTCTCGCCGCGACCGGCCTCACGGTGGTCCGGAGCGCCGGACAGGCGCCCCGTCCCGCGGGAATCGTGGTGGACGCGACGGCAGTTGCCACCGCCGCCGGGCTCGGGGACGTGCACGCCGCGCTGCATCCTGTCGTACGTGCGCTGGCGCCGGGCGGCCGGATCGTGGTCGTCGGGGTGCGGCCGTCGGCCGACGACCACCATCAGGCGGCCGCCCGGCAGGCCCTTGAGGGGTTCGTGCGCTCGCTCGGAAAGGAGATCGGCAGGGGCGCCACCGCCCAGCTGCTCCGGATCGAACCGGATGCGACCGCCTCGGCCGAGTCCACTCTCCGGTTCCTGCTCTCGCCCCGGTCCGCGTACGTCAGCGGCCAGGTCGTCGAACTCACCGGCGCCACGCCCGATCCGACCGCCGACTGGGCCGCGCCTCTCGCCGGGCGCACCGCACTGGTCACCGGTGCGGCGCGCGGCATCGGCGCCTCGGTCGCGTCGGTCCTGGCGCGGGACGGCGCGCAGGTCATCTGCCTCGACATCCCGCAGTCCCAGGACGAGTTGGCACGTACCGCCGACCGGCTCGGCGCGTCGGCCCTGCCGCTGGACATCACCGCGGACGACGCCGCCGAGCGGATCGCCGCCGCGGTCCCCGGCGGCCTGGACGTCCTCGTCCACAACGCGGGCGTCACGCGCGACCGGCGGCTCGCCAACATGCCCGCCGACCGCTGGGCCCAGGTCGTCGAGGTCAACCTCGACAGCGTGCTGCGCACCACGGACGCGCTGCTCAAGGCGGGCACCATCAACCGGGGCGGCCGGATCGTCGCCACCGCGTCCATCGCCGGTATCGCGGGCAACAACGGTCAGACGAACTACGCGGCCAGCAAGGCGGGCATCATCGGCCCGGTCCGTTCCCTGGCCCCGCGCGCCGCCGCCGACCACGGCGTCACGGTCAACGCGGTCGCCCCCGGATTCATCGAGACCAAGATGACCGCGGCGGTTCCGCTCTTCATCCGGGAGGCGGGCCGCCGGATGAACTCCCTGGCGCAGGGCGGCCTTCCGGTCGATGTCGCGGAGACGACCGCATGGTTCGCCCAGCCCGCTTCGACGGCCGTGAACGGCCAGATCGTGCGGGTCTGCGGCCAGAACCTGCTCGGGGCGTGACGCCGATGCCGGCCACCGCCACCTCCCGAGGTCTGACGGCATCACTGATACGCGGCGCTGTCACGTCCCCGTTCAAACGGGCGGGCCGGTCCGGCGCCGCGCTGCCGGCCGACCGCCTGGTCGCCCGGGACGTACGGATCGCGCCCGGCCCCCTCGCCTCGTCCAGCAGGATCTGCGGCTTCTCCGAGTCGGGCACGCTGCCGCTTACGTACCCGCATGTGCTGGGCTTCCCGCTCGCGATGCGGCTGATGACCGGGCGGAGCTTCCCGCTTCTCGTTGCCGGGCTGGTCCACACCTGGATCGAGATCACCGGGCACCGGGCACCGCACCCCGCGGATGCACTCGAACTGACCGTTTACGCAGATGGGTTGACGACTCATCGACGGGGCACCGAAGTCACGGTGGTGACCGAGGCGCGGTCGGGCGGCGAGCTGGTGTGGGAGTCACGCAGCGGCTATCTTTCCCGCCACATGACACGCGGGGCCTCGCCCGCTGCCGCGGCCGGGCCCCCCGCCCCCGCACTCCCCGCCGTCGAACTCCCCGCCCTCGCCGAGTGGCGGCTGCCCGGCGATCTGGGCCGCCGGTACGGCGCCGCGTCGGGTGACCGGAACCCCATCCACCTGTATCCGCTCACCGCCCGGCTGTTCGGCTTCCCGAGGGCCATCGCTCACGGCATGTGGACGGTCGCCCGCTGCCTGGCCGAGTCCCCCGAACCGGGCAGGATCCGTTACGTGCGGGCCGACTTCAGGGCCCCGGTCCTGCTCCCGTCGACCGTGACATACGCGGCGGACAGCGCGGGCACCACCTTTCAGCTCCGTAGCAGCGGCCGCATCCACCTCACCGGGTCGACGGCGCGGGACGGTGCGCGGCCGCGGTCCTGACCGGTCGGCCGTTACGTCCGAGCGGCTGCCTGGGCCCGCGGCGCCCACGGGCGGCCGTGCATGAGGTTCTCCAGGCCCGCCCACGAGAAGTTCATCAGCGTGGCCGCAGCTTCCTTCGCCGAGACGCCCGGGGTGTCGTTCGCCCAGCCGGCAAGCGACTCCGCGGCGCCCACGAGCGCCTGCGCCAGGCCCGAAACATCGCGGTCCGGGAGCGTCGGATCGTGGTGCGCCTCGCGCGCCGCAGCGCCGATCAGACCCGTCACGAACGCAACGATCTCGTCCCGCAGCACCATGACCTCGGTGGCGAACGGCTCCCCGTGCGTACGTGCCTGCCGGTGCAACACCGCCCAGCCGTCCGGGTTCTGCGCGGTGTGCGTGAAGAAGGCCCGTAGCCCGGCCCACAGCTGCCGATCCGCCGGCAGCCCCGGCTCCACCTCCGACTGCACCGCCGCGACCAGCGCCTTTGCCTCGCGTTGGATACAGGCGGTGAAGAGTTCCTCCTTGGAATTCAGGTACAGATAGACCAACGGCTTGGACACCCCGGCCAGCTCCGCGATCTCGTCCATCGAGGCGGCCCGGTAGCCACGCTGCCCGAAAGTCTGCACCGCGGCGTCCATCATCTGCTGCTCGCGCACGGCGCGCGGCATCCGTTTGCTCTTCACAGCACCCACGTCCGACTTCCTCCCACCCCACTGCGCCACTCCTCGGCAAGAGTACGGCGCAGGCTCCTCACGCGTCGTCCGGAGACGCCTTCCAGAGCCGCCGAGTGGCCGGTTTCACCCCCGACGAAAGGCACACCGGAGTCACTGCTGACCGGCCCGACAGCGGACAGCCCGGAAGTGGCCTTCGAACACCCCTGACCGGGCCGCGGGGAATGCAGAGACCCCAGCACGGGAGCGCATGCTCCGGCACTGGGGCTTCGAACGAACACGGTGCGCGTGTGAGGAACCTTACGGAACCCTTACCCCGCCCTCACGCGGAACCGCGACACCAACGGCACTACGGGGCGACGCCGTCCTCCTGGCCCTGATTGGCCGCCAGCCGGGCCTTGGCACGGTCGATCTTGGGGGCAATCTGCATGGACATCTCGTCGCGCTGCTTGCGCAGCAGGACATAGCTGAGGGGCGCGGAGAGCAGAAGAGCGAGCAGGATGATCCACATGACGTTGGATCCGCCGAGTCCGGAGGGCAGCGCACCGTAGCTGACAGCCACAGCGACGACGGCGAGACAGCCGACGAAGATACTGAGGCGCATCAGCGTGTACCGGATCGTTGCGCTCGGCTTGGCAGCGGACACGGCTGGCCTTCTCTCTACGTACGACAACCCTGCCCGACCAGTGAAGCATGCCCCGAATTCGATCACTTCGGCGGGCAGGCCGGTGAGTCAGCCCAGCGGGAGCAGCATGATGATGTCGTCGCGGTCGTCCCCGTCGGCGACCCGGATCGCGCCGGGCACCCGGCCGACCTCCTTGTATCCGCACGCCCCATAGAAACGGTCGGCCCCGGTTCCGCCCCGGCAGGTGAGCCGGATGGCCTCTATGCCGTCGGTCCCGCGGGCAGCCTCCGCCGCGGCGGACATCAGCGCGCGGCCGTAACCCTTGCCCTGGTGGCCGGGGTGGACCATCACCGTGTAGAGCCAGAGCCAGTGGGACATCAGCCGGTGGGTGTTGCGGACCAGGAAGGCCGTGGCGGCGACGGCGCCCTTGCCGTCGTAGCCGACCAGCAGGCGGGTGCGCCCCTCGGCCATCGAGACGAGGTGCTTGACCAGCTCGGGCCGGATGTCCTCAGTGGTGACGGGCGGCACGAAGCCGACGGCGCCGCCCGCATTGGAGACATCGGCCCAGAGTGCACAGATGCCGTCCCGGAGGGTGCTGTCGAGCTTGGGATCCACCTCAAATGTAAGCGCCATAGTGGCAGATTAGCCATTACAGTGGCGTTGCCTCAAACGCCGTCCACCACGCGAGAAAGCCCCGGCCGGGGACGGCGGCCGGGGCTTTCGTACAGAGAGATCCGCGCCGGGCAGTTCGACGGCGGAGCAAACCGGCCGCGTCAGACCCGCATCGGCTGCGGCGACTCGCGGCGCTCCGCGTCCGGCCCCGGGTACTCGCGGATGATCTCGTACCGGGTGTTCCGCTCGACGGGGCGGAAGCCCGCGTCCCGGATCAGGTCCAGCAGATCGTCGCGGCCGAGCTTGTTCGGCGTGCCGTAGTTGTCCGCGTCGTGCGTGATCTTGTACTCGACGACCGAACCGTCCATGTCGTCCGCGCCGTGCTGGAGCGCGAGCTGGGCGGTCTGCACCCCGTGCATCACCCAGAAGACCTTGACGTGCGGGACGTTGTCGAAGAGAAGACGCGAGACGGCGAACGTCTTCAGCGCCTCGGCACCGGTCGCCATCGTCGTCCGCGCCTGCAGCTTGTTACGGACCTTGCCGTCCTTCATGTCCACGAAGTCGTGCTGGTAGCGCAGCGGGATGAAGACCTGGAAGCCGCCGGTCTCGTCCTGCAGCTCACGCAGCCGCAGCACATGGTCGACGCGGTGACGCGGCTCCTCGATGTGCCCGTACAGCATCGTCGCCGGGGTCTTCAGACCCTTCTCGTGCGCGAGGCGGTGGATGCGCGACCAGTCTTCCCAGTGGGTGTTGTGGTCCACGATGTGCTGGCGGACCTCCCAGTCGAAGATCTCCGCGCCGCCGCCGGTCAGCGACTCCAGACCGGCCTCGATCAGCTCGTCGAGGATCTCGGAGGCCGAGAGCCCGGAGATGGTCTCGAAGTGGTGGATCTCGGTGGCGGTGAACGCCTTGAGGGAGACCTGCGGAAGGGCTTCCTTCAGCGCGCTGAGGGAGCGCGGGTAGTAGCGCCACGGCAGCGTGGGGTGGAGCCCGTTGACGATGTGCAGCTCGGTGAGGTTCTCGCCCTCCATCGCCTTCGCGAGACGGACGGCCTCCTCGATGCGCATGGTGTACGCGTCCTTCTCGCCCGGCTTGCGCTGGAACGAGCAGTACGCACACGACGCGGTGCACACGTTCGTCATGTTGAGGTGCCGGTTGACGTTGAAGTGCACGACGTCGCCGTTCTTGCGCGTGCGCACCTCGTGGGCGAGGCCACCGAGCCAGGCCAGATCGTCCGACGCGTAGAGGGCGATGCCGTCCTCACGGGTCAGCCGCTCCCCTGCGCGGACCTTCTCCTCCAGCTCGCGCTTGAGCCCGACGTCCATGCGGCTGCCTCCCAGATGTCTCTGACGTGCTGTGCGATACGTGCGCTCCCCCGGAACACCCGGTGGAACCCCGGGTCACCCGGGGGCTCCACCACGTTACGCCTACGACTCCTCGGGAAGTTCCCCGACCCGGTTCTCCCACTTGGTGGAGAGCACGATCGTGGTGCGGGTGCGGGAGACGCCCTTCGTACCGCTGAGCCTGCGAATGGTCTTCTCCAGGCCGTCGACGTCACCGACACGCACCTTGAGCATGTACGAGTCGTCGCCCGCGATGAACCAGCAGTCCTCGATCTCCGCGAGGTCCTTGAGCCGGCGTGCGACGTCCTCGTGGTCGGCGGCGTCGGAGAGCGAGATGCCGATCAGGGCCGTGACCCCGAGACCGAGCGAGGCGGCGTCGACGGTGGCGCGGTAGCCGGTGATGACACCGGCGGTTTCCAGCCGGTTGATGCGGTCGGTGACGCTGGGCCCGGAGAGCCCGACGAGCCGTCCCAGCTCGGCGTACGAGGCCCTGCCGTTCTCCCTGAGGGCCTGAATGAGCTGCCTGTCCACCGCGTCCATATGACTGAAACCTTCCATTGTTCAGCAGTACCGCGAGTTTACGTATAGAATCTAAGGCATGCAGGGTTCACACCCTGCAGATCTTTCCGATTTTCAAAGAAGTTCTTTCGAATCCTCAGGAGTGAAGACACCGTGTACACGATCGAGATGGCCTACGCCCGGATGCGCGAACTGCAGGACCTGGCCAACCGCTCGCGTGCCCACCAGCCCGCCGCCGCGCGCGAGGTCGACAGGACCCGCACCCAGCGCGCCCCGAAGAAGCGCTGACTCCCGGCCCCACCGGCCCGGCCTCAGTCACGGGAGCCACCGAGCTCCCCCTCCCACCGGCGGTACAGCCGATGCGGCACCCCTGCCGCGTCCAGCACCCGCCCCGCGACGAAGTCCACCAGATCCTGGATGTGCGTCGCGCCTGCATAGAACGCCGGAGAGGCGGGCAGCACCACGGCGCCCGCCTCGTCCAGGGCCACCAGATGCTTCAGCGTCTGACCGTTCAGCGGAGTCTCGCGCACCGCGACGACCAGCTTCCGCCGCTCCTTGAGCGTCACGCTCGCGGCCCGCTGCAGCAGATCCTTCGAAAGCCCGAGCGCCACTCCGGCCACACAGGCCGTCGAGGCCGGCACGATCAGCATCCCCTTCGCCGGGTACGAACCCGAGGACGGCCCGGCCGCGAGGTCACCGGCCGCCCAGTGCCGCACCCGGTCGACCTCCACATCGAAGGTGTGCGGTTTCCCGTCCGCCCCGCGCGCCAGCCAGCTCCGCAGGTCCTCCTGCCAGTGCGCGTCGCGGAAGGCGATCCCCGTCTCGTCCAGCAGCGTCAGCCGCGAGGCCCGGCTCACCACCAGATCGACGCTCTCCCCCGCGGCCAGCAGACCGCGCAGCACGGCGGCGGCAAATGGTGTGCCCGAAGCACCGGAAACCCCGACAATCCAAGGCTGCCGCTGCTGCTGACTCACTGAAGTCCCGGATTCCACACACCCGAGCCTATCCGGCGCACGGCCTGCGGAACCGAGCGAGGGGTTTCGGGCGTTCCGACAGTTGAAGGACAGGCCAGGGACAGGGCCGCGGACGGCCATGGACGGGCCGCGGACGGCTGTGAACAGGCCACGGACAGGGGGGCGGCATGACCGGTACCCGTACAGGCACCTCCGCACGGGCGATGACGGCCGGCGCACTGATGCTGGGCTGGATCGCCCTGCTGTGGGTGCTCGAATCCATCGACATGGCGACCGGCCAGGCGCTCGACACCTACGGCATCACCCCGCGCGAGCCGGGCGAGCTGCTCGACATCGTGCCCGCCGCGTTCCTGCACAGCGGGTGGGAGCATGTCGCCTCCAACACCCTCCCCCTGCTGATCCTCGGCTTCATCGCCGCCCTCGGCGGGATACGCCGCTTCGCCGCCGTCGTCCTCACCGTGATCGTTGCCAGCGGCCTCGGCGTCTGGCTGACCGCGCCGCCGCACACGGTCACGCTCGGCGCGTCCGGCGTCGTCTTCGGCCTCTTCGGCTATCTGCTGGTCCGCGGCTTCGTCGACCGCAGACCGCTCGACATAGTGATGGGCGTCGTGATCGCCGTGGTCTACGGCTCACTGCTGTGGGGCGTCCTGCCGACCGACTCCGGGATCAGCTGGCAGGGACATCTGTTCGGGCTGATCGGAGGGGTGGGCGCGGCGTTCGCGTTCCGCCGCCCGCGCCGTGCCACCCGCCCCGTGCCCCCTGCTTTTACGGTGTGAGGCCGCGCACCAGCAGATCCAGCAGGGCGCATGCGAACAGCGCCATCCCGATGAACCCGTTGACGGAGAAGAACGCCCGGTTCAGCCGGGACAGGTCGTGCGGCCGCACCACGCGGTGCTCGTACACGAACGCCACGGCGACGATCACCATGCCGATCCAGTAGAAGAGTTCCGCGCCCGTCGCGAGCCCGAACCAGACGAGCAGCCCGGTCGTCACCGCGTGGCAGACCCGGGCACCCCAGAGCGCCGCCGGGATGCCGAAGCGGGCCGGGACCGAGCGCACGCCGTGCGCACGGTCCGCCTGGACGTCCTGGCAGCCGAAGATCAGGTCGAAGCCACCGATCCAGACACCGACCGCGAGACCGAGAATCACCGCGTCCCACGACCAGCTGCCGGTGACCGCGATCCAGGCGCCGATGGGCCCCATGGCCTGCGCGATGCCGAGGATGGCGTGCGGGTAGTGGGTGAACCGCTTGCCGTACGGATAGACGACCATCGGTACGACCGCGATCGGCGCGAGCGCCAGACAGAGCGGGTTCAGCAGGGCGGCGGCCCCGAGGAAGACGACGACGGCGACGAGTGCACCCGTCCACGCCGACCTCACGGTGACGGCACCGGTGACCAGCTCGCGGCCCGCGGTACGCGGGTTCCGTGCGTCGATCTCGCGGTCGATGATCCGGTTCGCGGCCATCGCGAACGTACGCAGCCCGACCATCGCGATGGTGACGAGCAGCAGCCGGCCCCAGTGGATGTTCTCGTCGAGCTGGAACATCGCGCTCAGCGCGGCGATGTAGGCGAAGGGCAGCGCGAAGACCGAGTGCTCGATCATCACCAGCCGCAAGAACGCCTTGACCCTGCCCATCGGTTGCGCGGGCCCGGGGCCCAGCGCCGCTTCGGCCGCACTCACAGCCCGTACTCCTTCCACCGGCGGTCGACCTTCGCCGCCGTCTCCGGGTCGGACTCGACCATGTTCGGCCAGCCCCCGTCCCGGGTGTAGCCCTCTTCGGGCCACTTCTTTGTCGCGTCGATGCCCGCCTTGCCACCCCAGAACTGCTGGTAGGAGGCGTGGTCGAGATGGTCGACCGGGCCTTCGGTGACAGTGAGATCCCGGGCGTAGTCGGTGTTGCCGAGCGCCCGCCAGGAAACCTCGTGCAGATCGTGGACGTCGCAGTCGGAGTCCACGACGACGATCAGCTTGGTCAGCGACATCATGTGCGCGCCCCAGATGGCACTCATCACCTTCTGGGCGTGCTTCGGGTACTTCTTGTCGATCGAGACGATCGCACAGTTGTGGAAGCCGCCGGACTCGGGCAGATGGTAGTCCACGATGTCCGGCACGATGATCTTCAGGAGCGGCAGGAAGAACCGCTCGGTGGCCCGCCCCAGCGGCCCGTCCTCGGTCGGCGGCCGGCCCACCACGATCGACTGGAGCAGCGGACGCTTCCGCATGGTCACGCAGTCGATGGTCAGCGCTGGGAAGGGCTCCTGCGGCGTGTAGAACCCGGTGTGGTCGCCGAACGGCCCCTCGGGAAGCATCTTCCCGGGTTCCAGCCACCCCTCGATGACGACCTCCGCGTGCGCCGGGACCTGCAGCGGCACGGTCTTGCAGTCGACCATCTCGATCCGCTTGCCCTGGATGAACCCGGCGAAGAGGTACTCGTCGATGTCCCCGGGCAGCGGGGCCGTGGAGGCGTACGTCACCGCGGGCGGCGCCCCGAACGCGATGGCGACGGGCAGCCGCTCGCCGCGCTTGGCTGCGACCTGGTAGTGGTTGCGGCTGTCCTTGTGGATCTGCCAGTGCATCCCGATGGTGCGCCGGTCGTGGCGCTGGAGCCGGTAGAGCCCCAGGTTCCGTACGCCGGTCTCCGGGTGCTTGGTATGGGTGAGTCCCAGATTGAAGAAGGACCCGCCGTCCTCGGGCCAGGTGAAGAGCGCAGGCAGCTGATCCAGGTCCACGTCGTCGCCGGTGAGGACGACCTCCTGCACCGGGGCGCTGTCCGACTTCACCTTCTTCGGCGGTACGTGCACCATCGAGCCGAGCTTCCCGAACGCTTCGCGCACCCCGACGAAGCCGTGCGGCAGCTCCGGCTTGAGGAGGCCGCCGATCTTGTCGCTGATGTCGGCGTACGACTTCAGCCCGAGCGCCTTCAGCAGCCGCCGGTCGGTGCCGAACACATTCATGGCCAGGGGCATCGCCGAGCCCTTGACGTTCTCGAAGAGCAACGCGGGCCCGCCCGCCTTGTTCACCCGGTCGACGATCTCGCCGACCTCCAGATAGGGGTCGACCTCGGCCTTGATGCGCTTGAGCTCGCCCTCGCGCTCCAGCGCCCGGAGGAGGGAACGAAGATCGTCGTAAGCCATGCGGACAAGTATCGGCCACGGGCTACCCTGGCCCCGTCACCGGGGCGGGACAGCGCCCCGCCATCTCTTTGCGGGGAGAACCCTTCACCATGTTCCGGGCCTTGATCTATCTCCTGCCTCTGGCACTGACGATCTACGCGTTCATCGACTGTCTGAACACCCCGGAGGACGAGGCCAAGCATCTGCCGAAGATCGCCTGGGTCTTCATCATTCTGCTGTTCTGGATCGTGGGTCCGCTCGTGTGGCTGGCCGCGGGCAAGATGCGCCACGCGCCCGCCGGAGGCCGTACGCCGTCGGAATGGCATCGCAACCACCGCCACGAGTGGGTGGCACCGGACGACAATCCGGAGTTCCTGAAGGCGCTGAAGGAAGAGAGCAAGAAGGACGAGTCGCTCCTCAAGGACTGGGAGGCGGATCTGCGCCGCCGCGAGGAGGAGCTCAAGCGCCGCGAGAGCGGGACCGGGCCGGAGGAGTCCGCTCCGCCCGCCTCGTAACCGCGCGGGGTTCACGGATGCAGCAGCTGTCACGTCCGGCGGACGGGCTCGGAAATCAGGCCCGCCCGGCGATTGAGGACGCAGGGCGACCGGAGACCGCACATTGCCCCGGTGTCCCATGACCGGGAGAGTGAACAGCATGAAGGACATGGACGACGGCAGGTGCGGCGCCGGGTGCTCCGGCCGCGACGTCGACAGGGAGCGCCTCGCGACCGCCGTCGCGGAGGCCCGCTCCGGACTGGCCGAGGGCGGCATTCCGATCGGCGCCGCGCTGTACGGGGCGGACGGCTCGCTCCTCGGCCGCGGGCACAACCGCCGCGTCCAGGACGGCGATCCTTCCATGCACGCGGAGACCGCGGCCTTCCGTGCCGCCGGGCGGCAGCGCTCGTACCGTGGCACGACGATGGTGACCACCCTTTCGCCGTGCTGGTACTGCAGCGGACTGGTCCGGCAGTTCGGGATCTCCCGGGTGGTGATCGGTGAGGCGGAGACCTTCCACGGCGGCCACGACTGGCTGGCTCGGCACGGTGTCGAGGTCGTGCTCCTCGACGACGCCGAGTGCACCGCCATGATGCGCGCCTTCATCCAGGACCACCCGGATGTATGGAACGAGGACATCGGCGATGAGTGAGCCCAGGATTCCCACCATCGATCTGCGGCCGTGGCTCTCCGGCGACGCCCAGGCCCGCCGCGAGACCGCCGCGACTGTCGACGCGGCGCTGCGGGCGGCGGGCTTTCTGCTGGTCACCGGGCACGGCGTGGACCCCGCGCTGCGGACCGCGATCCGCGAGGCCGCGCGGGGGTTCTTCCGGCTGCCCGCCGCGGCGAAGGAGCCGTACGCCGTCAAGGTCGGCGGCCGTGGCTGGCTCGGCCCCGGCACCGAGGCCAACGGCTGTGCGGAGGGTACGCAGACGCCCCCGGACCTCAAGGAGTCGCTCTCCTTCGCCGCCGAGGACCCCACCGGCGACCCGGAGATCGACGCCGAGTGGTTCCTGCCCAACACCTGGCCCCGTGAGGCACCCGAGCTGAAGGCCCTGGTGACGGAGTACGTCACGCAGATGCGGACGCTCTCGGACCGGCTGCTGGAGCTGCTCGGTGCGGCGCTCGGCAAGCCCGAGGACTTCTTCACCCGGCACACCACGCATCCCACCTGGGGTTTCAACGTCAACTGGTATCCGGGCACGGAGGTGGTCGGGGAGCCGCAGCCGGGCCAGTTCCGGATCGGCCCGCACACCGACTTCGGTACCGTCACGGTCCTCGACCGGCAGGCCGGCAAGGGCGGGCTGCAGGTCTTCACCGACGAGGGCGGCTGGGAGGACGCCCCGTACGACGCCGAGGCCTTCACCATCAACATCGGTGACCTGATGGCGCGCTGGACGGGCGACCGCTGGCGCTCGGGCCGGCACCGGGTGCTGCCGCCGCCCTCCGACGCCCCCGCCGAGGAGCTCATGTCGCTCGTCTATTTCTATGAGTGCGACCCGCGCACCACGGTCGAGTCGGTGCCCGCGCCGACCGGCCGGGTCTCCCACGAGCCGGTGGAGTCCCACACGTATCTGCGCGCGAAACTGGACGCGATCTCGGTCGGCTGACGAGGGTCCGCGACCGGTCGACGGCACCGCCCGTATCGTTCGAAAATCTTCACCCCTCTCCAACACACCGCCGATATCCTGATGTTGACGGTGTGACAGTTCAGACGTGGTGTCGGCACTGGGGGTGCTGTGGACAGAGAGCTGTACGGGCGCGAGGCGATCTTCGGCAAAGACGGACTTGCGGCGCGTCTGACAGGTCTGACCCCCACCGGCTCCGCCAGGGCCGCCTACGAGCACCGCGACGATCCGCCCGTGGTCGTGCTGACCGGCGGGCGCGGCATGGGCAAGACCGCAGTGCGCCACACGCAGCTGCGGCAGTTCATCAACGCGCTCGGTGCCCGCGGCTGCCAGAACCGGGCATTCACCGTGCTCACCGGCGACGAGGGCTCGTACCTAGGCGGCGACAAGAAGCTCGACCGGAACACGCTGCGCCGGAAGGTGACGGTCCGCTACGCCTCGCTCGCGCACCCGGACGCCTGGGCGGCGGGGGGAGGACGGGGCGAAGGAGAAGGCGGGCGGCTCCCCTGCGGACTACCAGGAGTTCCTGGATCTGCTGGAAGCGGTGGGGAAGAAGCCGGTGGGTCCGATCGGCCCGACCGCTTACCAGGATCTGACCGACGGTCAGGTGATCACCGCGTACGACGCGATGGCGACGGCCGTGCACGGCATCCGGCAGGCGACCCCGGGCGGCAAGCGGCTTCCGGAGCCGGCGGACGTGGGTGAGCAGTGGCCGCGGGTGAAAGCGTCGCTGCGGGTGTCGGGGGGCCAGCGGCTGGATCTGCCTGGACAACCACGGCAACCCGTACAACAAGGCGGTGCCAATGGTGGAGCTGGCGCCGGAGGACGCCTCGCAGCGATTCGTGGCGATCGCCTGGCCGGAGGGGAAGCCCTCGGCGCGGAACTGCCTGCCGCCGTCGTCCGCACCCTGACCGCCACCGCCGCCCGGACCGTCACCCCCCGCCCCGACCGTCGTCCGCCGCGTACCCGTCCCGCAGCTCCTGCCACCGCGTGAGCGTCCGCGCGGACCAGTCGGCCGGACGCCCGTCCAGCGCCTCCACCAGATACTCGAAGTGGTTGTGCCAGCCCGCCAGACAGTCCAGCCGCAGCGCGTCGTCACCGCGGAACTCATTGGTGAAGCGCAGCACCACATGGTCGCCGCGCGGCGGCTCCAGGTGGAAGCGGATCCGGCCGTGCACCCCTTCGAGGGTGTATTCGGCGACCCGCTCGATGTCCCAGGCCGTGACGGTGCCGGAGGCGACCGTGGCGTTCCCGCCCTGGTCGGTGCCCCGCCAGCGCAGCGTGATCGCACCGCCGATGCGCGGTTCGAACGGTTCGGCGGCGGCGAGCCAGTCCCGCAGCCCCTCGGAACTGGCAACGGCTGCCCACACCTGTGACACGGGGTGGGGCAGCCGGAGCGTGAACCGCAGGATGTGGTGGTCGCCGTCGGTCTCCTCGGCGCCACGTTCGATCACGGGGTGCGTGTCGCTCATGGTTCCAGCGTGGCCCGATGGGGCGGGTTCCGCACCCGTACGGATGAGGGGGAGGGCTCAGACGCCGGCGTAGGAGTGCTTGCCGGTGACGAAGATGTTCACGCCGTAGTAGTTGAAGAGCCAGCAGCCGAAGGCGATCAGCGCCAGGTAGGCGGCCTTGCGGCCCTTCCAGCCTGCGGTGGCGCGGGCGTGCAGGTAGCAGGCGTACGCGACCCAGGTGATGAAGGACCAGACCTCCTTGGGGTCCCAGCCCCAGTAGCGGCCCCAGGCGTCGCCCGCCCAGATCGCGCCCGCGATGATCGTGAACGTCCACAGCGGGAAGACGGCTGCGTTGACCCGGTACGAGAACTTGTCGAGGGTCGCCGCGGCGGGCAGCCGGGACAGCACGGACTGGGCGAACGAGCCGGGCTCGACGCCGTTCGCAAGCTTGCTCTCGTAGCTGTCGCGGAACAGGTAGAGCAGTGTGCCGACCGCACCGATGTAGAAGACGGCGCCGCAGATGATGGCGGTGGAGACGTGGATCCACAGCCAGTACGAGTGCAGTGCGGGCACCAGCTGGTCGCTGGAGGTGTAGAGGACGGTGGTCGCGATGCCGAGGTCCAGCAGGACGGTGGTGACCAGCAGCAGGCCCATCCAGCGGACGTTCTTCTTCAGCGCGAGCAGGATCAGGTACGCGGCGACGGCCACCGTGGAGAAGGTGATCGAGAACTCGTACATGTTGCCCCAGGGGGCGCGCTGCACGGACAGCGCGCGGGCGATGACCCCGCCGGCCTCGACGACGAAGGCGAGCACGGTCATGGAGACCGCGATCCGCCCCCACAGATCGCCCTTGAACGTGCCACCGGCGGCGCCGGGCCCGTCCGGGACATCACGCGAACCGGCCGCGGAACGCGTAATGATCTTCGGTCGGTCCAGCACGGCGGTGGCGCCGCTCTTCTCCGCGACCTGGACCTGAATCTTCGCCGAAGAGGCGCCGGCGGCCTCGGCCCCGGTCAGCGCGGCGGCGGTTCGGCCGACCTTGCTGCGGCTGCCGAACACCCACTCCGCGATGTGCGCGAAGAAGGCAATGGTGTAGACGGCCATCGACGAATAGATCAGCACATTGCTGGTGTGCGCCAGATTCTCGTTTGTTGCGGCGGCGAGATTCACTTCTCAGCCCCTTCGGCAGGTTCTTCGGAAAGTGCTTCGGCGGATGCGTCATCGGGCGCGGTGGGCGCCATGTCATGGAGTGTGACGGCGAGATCGGCCAGCTCCTCGGGAAGCTTCGCGGACTCGCTGCGGCCCAGGCCCGCCATCTCGACGACGGTGACGCCGTCCGCGCCGCGTACGGCCCGGACCCAGACCCGGCGCCGCTGGATGAACAGCGACCCGGCCAGACCGGCGATGGCCCCGATGGCTCCGGTGAGCGCCCAGCCGCTGGCGGGCTGCTGGGAGATCTGGAAGCTGGCCCACTGCTCGATGCCTTCGAAGGTGATCGATCCGGCGCCGTCCGGCAGCTTCATCGTCTCGCCGGGCAGCAGCCGCTGCGTCAGCTTGTCGCCCTTGCTGTCCTTGAACGCCTCCATCTTCGAGGTGTTCAGCTGGTACACGTTCTGCGGCAGTCCGGAGTCGACACCGAGGCTGCCGTGGTACCCGTTGAGGGCCAGTACCGGGAAGTCCGCGGCCGGGAACTGGGACAACATCGTCCCCTTGCCGCTGCCCGCGAACGTCGGCACGAAGAACGCCTGGAACCCCAGCTGGTCCTTCCTGCCGTTCTTGCCGCGGTAGCCGTCCATCACCTTGATCGCACCGGTCGAGGTGACATTGCTGTCGATCGGCAGCAGCGGAACGGCGGTCTTGTAGACCTCCTTGCCCTTGCCGTCCTTGACGGAGACGACCGGGGCGTAGCCGTGCCCGATCAGATAGACCTTGGAGCCGTCGACCACCAACGGCTCGTTGACCTTGATGACGGCCGTCTTCGGCTTGCCGTACGCGCCCTCGGAGTACGTGACGTGGGCCTCGTACTTGCGTGGGGTGCCGATCTGCGGCCCGCTGCGCTCGTACGTGCCGACGAACTTGTCGAGGGTGAAGCTGAACGGGGCGAGCGAGTCCGTGTCGTACAGCGACCCGGATTTGAAGTCGTCGTACTGGGTCAGCGTGTTGGAGAAGCCGTCGCCCTGGACGATCAGCTTGCCACCCTCGGACTTGAAGAGCTGCCCGGTGGCGAAGGCCACCAGCATGACGAACAGCGCGACGTGGAACATCAGGTTCCCGGCCTCGCGCAGATAGCCCTTCTCGGCGGCCACCGCGTCACCGGCGGTGTGCGCCCGAAAGCGCCGCTTGCGCATCATCGCGAGCGCGGCCTCCCGGACCTGCTCGGGTCCGACGTCGGTGCGCCACGTCGTGTACGCGGGCAGCCGGGTCAGCCTCTTGGGGGCGCCCGGCGGCCGGCTGCGCAGCTGGCCGATGAACTGGCCGGTGCGCGGCACGATGCAGCCGATGAGGGAGATGAACAGCAGGATGTAGATCGCGGAGAACCACACCGAGCTGTAGACGTCGAAGAACTGGAGCTTCTCGTAGATCGGCGTGACGGTGGTGTGGGCTTCCTTGAAGGTCTGCACCTTCAGCTCGTCCACGCTGTTCTGCGGGATCAGCGAGCCGGGGACGGCCCCGAGCGAGAGCAGGAAGAGCAGGATCAGCGCGACCCGCATCGAGGTGAGCTGGCGCCAGAACCAGCGCGCCCAGCCGATGACGCCCATGGCGGGCAGCGTGGCCAGGGCCTCTTCGCGCGGTGCCGTGGAGAGCTGCGAGCCGGCCGCGCCGAGCTCGGCCGCGTTCTCCCGCTCCTGCCGGCTCTCGCGCTCGCGCTCGTTCGCGCGCTCTTCGGCCGCGTTGGTCTTGGTGTTGCTCATGGAACTCAGATCCCCACCGTGAAGCCGTTGGACCAGCCCTGCAGTTCCTGCATCATGCTGCTCCACACACCGGTCAGCAGGAGCAGTCCGGTCACGATCATCATTGCGCCGCCGATCCGCATGACCCATACGTAGTGGCGCTTGACCCATGCGAAGGCGCCGAGCGCCTTGCGGAAGGCAACTGCGGCCAGTACGAACGGCAGGCCGAGCCCGAGACAGTACGCCAGGGTCAGTACGGCCCCGCGCCCGGCGGTCCCCTGTTCGAGGGCGAGTGTCTGCACCGAGGTGAGCGTCGGGCCGAGGCACGGCGTCCAGCCGACCCCGAACAGCACCCCGAGCAGCGGCGCTCCGGCGAGGCCGGACACCGGCCGCTTGTGGATGCGGAATTCGCGCTGGGTCATCCAGGGCATCAGACCCATGAAGAAGACGCCCATCAGGATCATCAGGACGCCGAGGATCTTGGAGATGACCTCGCTGTGATCCTGCAGCCGCTGCCCGAAATAACCGAAGAGCGCACCGCCGGAGACGAACACGGCGGAGAAGCCGAGCACGAAGAGCGAGGCGCCGACGACCATGCGCCCCCGTCTGGCCTGGGCCAGATCGGTCCCGCTGACCCCGGTGACGTACGAGAGGTAGCCGGGCACCAGCGGCAGCACGCACGGCGAGAAGAACGAGACCAGTCCGCCGAGTACGGCGATGGGCAGGGCCACCAGAAGAGCCCCGTTGAACACAGTCGTGTTCATGCCCGTGGTCGCGGCGAGCGTGAGCACGTGATCACTTCTCCGCGATCAGCGGGTCGATCATCTTGTGAAGCTTGACGTCGTCGAGGGCGACGAGGGTGCGGGCCGCGATCTTCCCGTCCCGGTCGATGACCACGGTCGACGGAATGGCCTGCGGGTTCAGTGTGCCCTTGGGGAAACGCAGAATGAGCTTGCCGATCGGGTCGAAGAAGCTCGGGTAGGTGATGCTGTTGTCCTTCTCGAAGTTCACCGCCGGACCCTTCTCGGCGTCCCGGGTGTTGATCCCGATGAACTGGACACCCTGACTCGCGGTCTCCTTCGACACCTTCGCGAAGTGCTTGGCCTCCAGCCGGCAGGGGCCGCACCACGAACCCCACACGTTCAGCACGACGACCTTGCCCTTGTAGTCGGCGATGTCGAGGGGCTTGCCGTCCAGCGTCGCTCCGTCGAGCTTCGGCGCGTCCCGGCGGTCCGCCTTGGCCACGGTGGAGATCCCGCCACTGCCGGTGACGAAGTGGGAGTTGCCACCACCGCCGGCCTTGTTGCCGTCACCGCCGCAGGCGGTCAGGGTCAGCGCCAGTGCGGCGGCCGCTGCGGGGGCGGCGAGCAGGGTGAAGCGGCGTCGGGGTGCGCGGCCAGAGCTCATGTGAAAAGTTTCGCATGGCGGTATCGGGGATCTTGCGCACCCCCCTCGGTGCCCGTAAAGCCCGTTGTCAGACCTGTTTAAAGAAGGTGTTCCAGCCACCCTGGGGCGACTCGCCGACCTCGAGGGTACGAAGCTTCGCGAGCACGGCCGGGTCCTGGACATCGAGCCAGTCGACGAACTGCCGGAACGACACGAGCCGCACATCCGGCTTCCCCGCGATCCTTTTGATGACCTCCTCGACCGCATCCATATAGATGCCGCCGTTCCACACCTCGAAGTGGTTGCCGATATAGAAGGGCGCACGATTCGTTTCGTATGCCCGGTCGAAACCGGCGAGGTACGCCTGCATGGCCTGCTCGCGCCAGGCCGGAAAGCGCGACGGTATTCCCTGGGTGGAATTGTTCGACTGGTTCGCGAGTATGTTGTAGTCCATCGACAGCACTTCGAAGGTGCGCCCGGGGAACGGTATGCCCTGGAGCGGAAGATCCCACAGGCCCTGGCGCTTCTCCGGCCAGACCTGGATGCCACCGGGCGAACTCGCGTCGTAGCGCCAGCCCAGTTTGCGCGCGGTGGGCAGCAGATTGTCCTGGCCGAGCAGACAGGGGGTGCGGGAGCCGATGAGTTCCTTGCGGTAGTCGAACGGCAGCGGGTCGAGATCGGTCCAGCCGGTATTGGTGCGCCATTCGGTGACGAAGGAGACCGCCTGGTCGATTTCGTTCTCCCACTGGCCGGACGTCCAGTGGGCGACCGATCCGGAACCGGCACAGAAATGCCCGTTGAAGTGCGTGCCGATCTCATGACCGTCGAGCCAGGCCCGGCGTACGTGGCCCAGCGTCTCCTTGATGTGGGCATCGGTGAGATAGCCGATGGCGGAGGCACCGATGCCGTTGTCCGGCGGCCGGTAGAGAGATTTCTTCGACTCGGGCAGCAGATAGAGCCCGGAGAGGAAGAAGGTCATCGCCGCGTCGTGCTCCTTGGCGAGTTCGAGAAAACGCGGGAAGAGACCGGTGCCGACCTCGCCCGCCCCGTCCCAGGAAAAGATTACGAACTGCGGCGGGGTCTGCCCGGGTTCCAGCGGAACCGGCGCGGAAGGCTGGTTCGGCTGCTCTCCGGTGTCAGCGGTGGAACCGTCCCCGATCTCCCGGACGTCCTTGCCCCCGGCACCCTTTCCGTCGGCCCTCCCCTCCCCGGGGCCCGGACGAACTCTTTCGGAGGAGTGCGGGGAACTGCAGCCCGCCAGCCCGATGGCAGCCGCGGCCCCCAGTCCGGCTCCGAGCAGGCTCCTACGGCTGATGTCGCGCATGGCGCCCCCATTTGCGGTCGTTTTACCTCAAGTCCATACAAACTGGCGATGGCTTAGATGGGTGAAACAACACAGGCGTTCCGCCATCGAGCACAAAATGCTGACCACGACCAGAACCGACGTGGTCGAACACACTGCGGACCCCGGCCGACGCATCGGCGGGGCCCGCAGAGTTGACAGGATCTAGGCTCCGAACGCCTTGGACTTCCCCTTCACCGGCTTGGCACCGGCCAGCAGATGCGCGGGCACCAGATCGCGGGCCGGCTCGGTGTAGCCGACGGAGACGATCTTGTCGCCCTGGTACGTGAAGGTGGTCAGCGAGGCGAGCGTGCACTGCCGCTTGCGCGGGTCGTGCCAGAGCCGCCGCCGCTCGACGAAGCTCCGGACGATCCAGATCGGCAACTGGTGGCTGACGCAGACCGCCTCGTGCCCGCGGGCCGCGTCGCGCGCGGTGTCGAGGGCACCCATCATCCGTACGACCTGCTCGATGTACGGCTCGCCCCAGGACGGACGGAACGGGTTGGTGAGGTGCTTCCAGTTGTCCGGCTTGCGCAGCGCGCCGTCGCCGACCCCGAAGGTCTTGCCCTCGAAGACATTGGCCGCCTCGATCAGCCGCTCGTCTGTCGCCAGGTCGACGCCGTGCGTTTTGGCGACAGGTGTCGCCGTCTCCTGGGCGCGCTCCAGCGGGGAGGCGACGACATGGGTGATGTCGCGCTTCTCCAGGTGCTCGGCCACCCGGTCGGCCATCTGCCGGCCGAGCTCGGAGAGGTGGTAGCCGGGGCGGCGTCCGTAGAGCACGCCCTCGGGGTTGTGCACCTCCCCGTGACGCATCAGATGGACAACGGTGATGTCCTTGTCTGCGGGGCTCATGCGGTGGCCTCCGATGCGGCGCGGGCGGCGGCGGGCAGCGCGGCGGCGATCCGCTCGACGGCCTGTGCGTCGTGGGCGGTGGAGACGAACCAGGACTCGAACGCGGACGGCGGCAGATAGACACCCTGCGCCAGCATCGAGTGGAAAAAGGCGGTGAAGCGGAAAGCTTCCTGCTTCTTGGCGCCCTCGTAGTTCCGCACCGGCCGGTCCGTGAAGAACACGGAGAACATATTGCTGGCCGCGGACACCGTGTGCGCGACGCCCTCCTTGGTGAACGCCTCGCTCACCAGGGCCCGGATCTCCGTGGAGACCGCGTCGAGCTTCGCATACGCGGCGTCGTCGAGCAGCCGCAGCTGGGCGAGCCCGGCGGCGGTGGCGACCGGGTTACCGGAGAGGGTGCCCGCCTGGTAGACGGGGCCGACCGGGGCGAGGTGCGCCATCACATCGGCGCGTCCGCCGAAGGCCGCGGCCGGGAAGCCGCCGCCCATGACCTTGCCGAAGGTCATCAGGTCGGGCCGCACCCCGTCGACGCCGAACCAGCCGGCCTTCGAGGTACGGAATCCGGTCATGACCTCGTCGGAGATGTACAGCGCACCGTTGGCGGAGCAGATCTCCTTGAGCCCGGCGTTGAAGCCGTCCAGTGGCGGTACGACGCCCATGTTGCCGGGCGACGCCTCGGTGATCACGCAGGCGATCTCACCGGGGTGCGCGGCGAACGCGGTCCGCACGGCCTCGAGGTCGTTGTACGGCAGCACGATCGTGTCGCCGGCCTGCGCGCCCGTGACCCCGGGGGTGTCCGGAAGACCGAAGGTCGCGACCCCGGACCCGGCGGCGGCAAGCAGCGCGTCGACGTGCCCGTGGTAGCAGCCGGCGAACTTCACGACCTTCGCGCGGCCGGTGAACCCGCGGGCCAGCCGGATCGCGGACATGGTCGCCTCGGTGCCGGACGACACGAGTCGTACCTGCTCCACGGGCTCGATCCGGGCCACGATCTCCTCGGCGAGCGCGACCTCGCCCTCACCGGGCGTACCGAACGAGGTGCCGCGGACGACAGCCTCCTGGACTGCGGCAATGACCTCGGGGTGGGAATGGCCGAGGATCATCGGCCCCCACGAGCACACAAGGTCGACATACTCACGACCGTCGGCGTCGGTGAGGTACGGACCGGTACCGGACACCATGAAGCGGGGCGTACCGCCCACGGCCCGGAAGGCACGTACGGGAGAGTTCACGCCGCCGGGCGTCACGAGGGACGCGCGGTCGAAAAGCGTCTGCGAAACTGGGGCGTCATAGGGAAAGCTCACACAAGCCATGGTGTCAGAGCCACGGACGGTCTTGCGGACAGGTGTTTCACACCACGCCCGTGGGGGAGGTCACTGACACGATGATCGGGTTGCGCGGCGGGGGCTGTGTCTCCTAAGAAGTAGTCGGGTGGATGAGATATGCATCGCGGTGGCGGAGTGGGCGAAGGGACCGACGACCTGGGGCCCGAGCCTGCCCGGCGAGGTCGGCACCGGCGTGAGGCTGAGCGCAAACAGGGCATACATCAGGCCGGCAGTGCACAGGCCGGAAGCAGGAGTGGTGGCCGGGTGGGGGTGACCTACAAATATTTCGGGGCTCCCGACGGGGCCACTGCCGCACGCGTGCCCATTTCGATGCGCCCCGAGGAGCTCGGCGGCGACGAGCTGGGCATGGGCGGCATGTTCACCAAGATCAAGCCGGAGACGGTCGCGGCCATGGTTCTCACCGGCATCCAGGGCATACCCCTGCACAAGGTCCCCCCGCTGGAACTGGTCGTCCTGCACCCCGACTACGCGGTGGTCAAGCTCCCGATGACGGTCGTCGACCCGCTGCGCGACGTCAGCGAGGAGTCGGTCGGCGCCGCGGCCTTCATCTGGTCCACGGTTCCGGACCGCGGCGGCCCGCGCGACGCGTTCAACGTCTACCAACTGCTTCACGAATGGCAGGATTTCAGCCATCGTCTGCATGACGCGGGGCATCAGGCGTACTGCTTGGTCTGGCCTTGATCCGAGGTTGATGGCCGACGGATGAACCACGGGCCGCCGGGTGAACCCCGTGGGGGTATGGTCGGGGAGGGTGCCTCCTTGGTGGTGCCGTGCGGACCGGAGAAAGGGCAGAGGTGGACAGCAGGCGGATGCGCGGGCCGGGAGTGACCCGGCTTTTTGCGCTCTGTGCAGTTCTGTTCGGGCTGTTCTTCATGCACGGTGCTCCGGCGAACGCCGCCGAAGGCTGCCACAGCACGATGTCCACGGTCGTGTCTCCAGGCGCGGATCACGCCGTCATGGCCCCCGAGGCCTCAACCGCCGTCGCCCACGCGTCCAGCGGAATGGGCGACATGGTCACTGCTGCTCACACCCCCGCCATGGCGGGGATGAGCGGGGAGCTGTGTGTGTCCACGCCGGCCCGGGACCGGACGCCGCTGCCCACGGCGAGTCTGCTCGCGCTCCTCGGCCTCGTGGCCCTCATGGTGTGGGGGGCGACGGGCCGCCCCCCTGCCTTCGGGGGCCCCGCCCGCCGCGGCCCGCCCGTGGGTGGGCGGGGTCTGCTGACAAAGGTGTGCGTAGCGCGGACGTGACAGACGCCCGCCGGAGTCCGGCCGTTCGGCCGATCCGGCCAGGTGTCCGGCTCACCCGCGCGCCGCCGGTATGGCGCGCCCACCCGGAAAGACCACGGAGATGTTCACTTCCCCGCGTTCCCACGCGCCCCGCCGCGCCCTCGCGGCGGGCCGGTGCGGCGGCTGTCCTCGCGCTGACGCTGGCGGCCTGCGGCTCCGGCAACTCCAAGGACTCGTCCATGCCCGGCATGGACCACGGAAGCAGTTCCAGCGCCTCGCCCTCGCCCATTGCGTTCAACGACACGGATGTGGCGTTCGCGCAGCAGATGATCCCGCACCACCAGCAGGCCGTGGAGATGGCGGAACTGGCCGACGGCCGCGCCTCCGGCCAGGACGTCAAGGACCTGGCCGCCGCGATCCAGAAGGCCCAGGACCCCGAGATCAGCACCATGCGAGGGTGGCTGAAGTCCTGGGGCAAGCCGGAAACGTCCATGGCGAGCAGCATGCCCGGCATGGATCACGGTTCGGGCGGCACGGACCTGTCCGGGATGATGTCGGACGAGCACATGGCAGGCCTGAAGGCCGCCAAGGGCACGGCCTTCGACCGGATGTTCGCCCAGATGATGATCGACCACCACGAGGGTGCGATCACCATGGCCAAGGACGAACAGAAGAACGGGCAGAGCACCGACGCCAAGCAACTCGCCGGTACCGTCGTCACGCACCAGACCGCCGAGATCGAGAAGATGAACAAGATCCTCGACAGGCTCTGATCCGGCGAACCTCAAGAGGTCCGGTCCGGTTCCGATCCCCGTACCCGCATGAAAGCGTTCCGGGTCTTCGATGCGTCCGAGGTGTCGGCGCGAAGGCCCGGAACGCCCACGTACGCCTCGCGCTCCGGACCGGACCGCCCACGCCGGACCCGGCCATGGGCCGGTCCCGATCCCGTGCTGAGCCGGTCCCGAAGCCACCCCGTAGCGCGAGTGTCACCCCGGGGCTCTACGGTTCTCCCCTGTTCTCGTGCACGCTGCACGTTCGGGAGGGGACCCATGACCACCAGTGCCGTATCCGCTCGTCTTGTCGCCACGCTCACCGCGCCCCTGGACCGGGACCGCGACGCCGCGTTCGCGCCGTCCGTCCTGCGGTGGCCGGACCGCCGTCTGCTGATACAGCGCGGCGACTTCGAGGCGGTCGCCGTCGACCTGGATGCCCCGTCCGCCCCGCAGACCCGATTCCCGGCCCCCTGGCCGCGTCGCTTCGGAACGTTCACGGTGGCGCCGGACGGGGATCTCGCGGTCTTCGCGGGGGTGCACGCGGTAAGCGCGGTCGATCCGGCGGGGGCGGTGCGCTGGGAGGTCCGGCACGGTTGCTGGGAGGGCAGTTGTCGCATCCTGCACGATTCGTTCGAGGAGTACGCGGACAGCCGGTCCCATCTGTACCCGGACAGCGGCTCGGTGGTGTTCTCGGCGGACGGGTCGCTCGTATGGGCCCATGTCCGCGGCCCCGTGGCGACCGCCGGGCCGGATCCGGAGGCGCTCGACGAGTGGCTGGTCATCGATGCCGCCGACGGGCGGGTGCTGGGGCGGGCGGACGCGGAGACCGTGGCGGCGGGCTCGGAGCACGTACCGCATCCCGATCCGGCGCAGATGGGGCTGAGCGTCGGCGAGGGCCAGGACGGGGCGCCACTGCTGTGGGGACGGTGGGACGGGGCGGAGCTGTCCGTGGAGCACTTCGGCGAGGAGGAACGGATCCTGACCTCGGTGAGCCCCACGGGCGAGCACTTCCTGACGGTGGCGCACGATCTGGACACTCTGGCCCTGCACCGGGTCTCGGACGGTGCGGTGGTGGCCGAGCTGGAGGCCGAGGACGCCGTGCCCCGCCATCCCGACGCGGATCCGGACGACTTCGACGCCGACGAGGTGATGTGGGACTACGAGTGCGGGTTCGTGGACAAGGCGACGGCCATCTCCAGTACGGACCAGGAGGAGGAGTACGGGCCGGTGCGCCACTGGCTGCTGGAGACGGCGGGGATGCGCCCGGCCGGTCAGGTCGCGTATCCCTTCCCGGTCTCCGGTACTCCCACGGCTCTCGGCGACGGCACCTGGTACACGGTGTCCGGCAGCGGGGACGTCCTGCACCTGTGGGCCTTGGACGCATAGGCCGGAATACGCCCCTATTCGGCCATTCATTGGCCGAAGAATGATCTTCAGCAGACCTGCCGGCCCTGCCGATGTACCCCATACAGCCGATACCGCCGGTGCGGTCGGTGTGCGAGGCATCGACATCGAGGAGGCCTGCCCATGGGCGACATTCTGCTGGCCCTGTCCATCCCCGTACTGGTCTTCGCCGTCGGGATCTACGCAGGGTGCGAGACGTGGTGGCGGCGCCGACATCCGGCGCCGCCGTCCCCGTACACCCATCAGGCGGCGCGTCTCGCCGAGCGTGAGATGGTTGCGGCCGCCGAGGAGATCGTCGACGGGGCGTACACGACGCTGGAGGGCCTCTACGGCGCCTCAGGAGGCACGATTCCGGCCACGGGAGTCACCGGGGCCCCAGGCGCCCCGGGGCTCAGGTCCGGGGCGGGTGCCAGTCCGGGTCGCGGCCGGTCACAGCCAGCACCCGCTCGAAGGGGCTAGCACTGTCCGGTACGGGGAAGGGCTCACCGAACACCTTCGCCTTACGCGCATTCGAAGCCATCTCGGCGAGCCCGGGACCGAGTTCGCTCACCACGGCCTCGTCCGGGACGTATTCCTGACCGGTGGCCCGTGCCAGATCCCAGGCATGCACGGTCAGATCGCCCAGCACCATCCGCGCAACGGTTCTGGCGGGGAACCCCATGGAACCCGCGGTCCCCTCGTCCGCACCCGGCGCGTCCCACGCCGCCACCAGCTCGGCCGTCTCCTCGTCGAAGCGGCTCCGCCAGTCCCCGGTGACCGCGGTCGGCTTCGCACCGAAGTCCGGCTCCTCTCTGGCCGCCAGGGCCTGGAAGTTGACGACCACTTGGAAGAGATGGTCGACGAGGGCCCGCACGTCGTACTCCGTGCACGGCGTGGGGTCGCCCAGCCGGCCGTCGTCGATCCCGCGCACGACGGGAGCAGCACGGTCGGCGGCCGCAGCCAGCAGTTCACTGATTTTCTTCATGCTGCGACCGTCCGCCCGGCGGCGGCCCGTGTCTTGAATAAACGCGACAGCACGGATTCGAACTTACATTCGCCATAGAATCGCTGCCATGTCTGCTCCTCGACGCGACACCCGGGGCATCGTCGACGCCCGCGACCTCTTCTCGCATGTGCACTTCCGCCGCCGCGAGCCCGCCCCCGGACTGCGGACACAGGTGGCGTTCTACTGGCTGATCGACTGGGACCTGCCGGAGCCGTACACCTCGCACGTGGTGCCGCACCCTTCGGTGAACCTGGTCTTCCAGCACCACGAGAGCAGCGGCGAGGCCGCCTTCGCGGAGGTCGCGGGCATCGGCCTCGGGCTCTTCGCCCAGAAGCTGGAGGGCCGGGGACGGGTGTGCGCGGTGAAGTTCCGGCCAGGCGGTTTCCGGCCGTTCGCACCGGGCCGCCCGGTGTCGGAGTGGACGGGCCGACGGCTCCTGGCGCACGAGGTCCTCGCCGTACCCGCACCGGTGGCGGCCGTGCTGGACCCGGCCGAGGAGGACGCGCGGGTCGCGGCGCTGGACGCGTACCTGCTTGCGCTCACCCCGGAACCGGACCCGCAGGCCGAGCGCGCGATGGCCCTGGTCGAGCGCGTCCGCACCGACCGCACGATGCGCCGGGTCGACGAACTCGCCCGCCTCGAAGGGCTGTCGGCACGCTCGCTGCAGCGGCTCTTCGCCACGTACGTGGGCGTCGGCCCCAAGTGGGTGATCCTCCGCTACCGCATCCACGAGGCGCTGGAACGCGCCGAGTCGGACCCCGAAGTGGACTGGGCGGAACTGGCCGCGGACCTCGGCTACAGCGACCAGGCCCACCTGACCAGGGACTTCACGTCGACGATCGGGGCTCCGCCGACGGCACTCGCCGCCCGTTGACGGTCGGTGCCGGTGGTTGTCGGTGGTGCGGCCTACTGTTTCGGTATGGAACGCACCTCGTCATCACCGGCGCCCGCCGTACGGATCGTGCCCTGGTCGGACGGCGACCTGGAGCTGCTCCGCCGTGCCAACGCACCGGAGCTGATGGACCACCTGGGCGGCCCCGAGTCCGAGGAGCAGCTCATGGCGCGCCACGACCGCTATGTCGCGCTGAGCGAGGACCGGACGGGCCGGGGCAGGATGTACCGGATCGTCCTGACCGGCGGCAAGGGGGACGAGGCCGTGGGGACCATCGGGTTCTGGGAGCGGACCTGGCAAGAGCAGGAGGTGTACGAGACGGGATGGGCGGTCCTCGCCGGCTACCAGGGGCGGGGCGTCGCGGCCGCCGCGGCCGTGGCTGTCGCCGAGCAGGCCCGGGCCGAGCGCAAGCACCGCCATCTGCACGCATACCCGTCCGTGGACAACGCGGCGTCGAATGCGGTGTGCCGCAAGGCGGGCTTCACCCTGCTCGGCATGTGCGACTTCGAGTACCCGCCCGGCCATGTGGTGCTGACAAACAACTGGCGACTGGAACTCGCCCCGGAGCCCGGCCCGTAGCTCAGTCCGGGTCCCGGACCAGCCGCTTGGTGAAGCTGAAGGCGACGATGGCCAGCCGCTCCCGCAGATAGAAGCGGTGGGCATCGGTGCGGTGGGTCCCCGAGTCCAGACTGAGGTCCAGGCATCCCGCCTCGCGGGCGCGCTGCTCCAGATACCCCAGAAGCCGGCGGCCGACGCCGGTGGAGCGGGCGTGCCCGGCGGTGACCAGATCGTCGACGTACAGCTTGCGGATCTGGCTGGTGTTGTCGACGATGCGCCATCCGGCCGCGCCCACGCATGCGCCGCCGTCGTCGTAGACGGCGGTGAAGCGGAGCCCCTGCACGTATCCCTTTTCGTACACCTCGCGGAAGAGGTCCTCCGTCAGATGGGGACGCAGTTCACGCAGGACGGGAAGCAGCTCGCCGGCCAGTCGGGCATCGCCGGGTTCGAGATCGAGAATCTTCATGCGGGAACTGTAGGCCGGTCGCCCCGGGGGCCCGAACACGCGTTCCGTGCCTGGGCGGCCCCTTCTCCCTACGAATCCCCTGGCTGACGCGGACCGCCGAATGGCATCCTGGCGACGTGAACGGACCGGAGATCCACCTCGAGGTCGACCCCGAACTGCGGCTCTTCGTCGCGCACGAGCGCCGCAACGGACGCACGGCCGTGATCACCGACGGCGCCTCGACGCTCGGCCATGTCGTGGAGTCGCTCGGAGTCCCGCTCACCGAGGCCGGCCAACTGCTTGTCGACGGCCGGCCCGTTCCGGTCTCGCACATCCCGGGCGCGGGCGAACTCGTCGAGGTGCGCGCGGTGGCACGCCCCCAGCGCATCGAAGGCGCGCCGCTGCGCTTCCTGCTCGACGTCCACCTCGGCACGCTCGCCCGGCGACTGCGGCTGCTGGGCGTCGACGCCGCCTACGAGAGCGCTGACATCGGCGATCCGGCGCTGGCCGCACTGTCGGCGAGGGAGCAGCGGGTGCTGCTCTCGCGCGACCGGGGGCTGCTGCGCCGGCGGGAGCTCTGGGCGGGGGCGTACATCTACAGCGACCGGCCGGACGACCAGCTACGGGACGTACTCGAACGGTTCGCCCCGGTGCTGGCCCCGTGGACCCGGTGCACCGCATGCAACGGGCAGCTCACCGAGGCCGACAAGGACTCCGTCAGCGGGCAGCTGGAGCACGGTACGCAGCGGTCGTACGACGTCTTCGCGCAGTGCACGGAGTGCGACCGGGTGTACTGGCGCGGCGCCCACCACGCACATCTGGAGAAGATCGTCGCCGGCGCGGTCCACGAGTTCGGCGACGCCTCCGATCAGGCCGGCCCACTCGTCTGAGCGGTGTCCGGCCGAGCTCCCGCCTGGGCGACCGGGGCCGCTACGGCCGCTCGGCGGTCAGGTAGCGCTGGACGGTGGGCGCGAGCCAGGCGATCACCTCGTCGCGCGGCATCGAGGCAGCAGGCGCGAGGCGCAGGACGTACCGCGCGAGCGCCATCCCCAGGATCTGGGAGGCGGCGAGCGCGGCACGGCGGGGGGCATCGGCGGGGTCGGGGCAGAGCCCGGCGGCTATCGGACCGAACTGCTCGGCGAAGACCGCCCGCATGCGCTCGGCCCCCGCCTGATTGGTGACGCCGACCCTGAGCAGCCCCGTCAGCACGTCGTCCTCCTCCCAGCGGTCCAGGAAGTGCGTGACGAGTACGGCCCCGACGTGCTTGCCGGGCAGCGCCCCGAGCGCGGGCAGGCGCAGATCGATCACGGACGCGGCGGCGAACAGCCCTTCCTTGTTGCCGTAGTAGCGCATCACCATCGACGGGTCGATGTTCGCGTCGCGGGCGATGGCCCGGATGGTGGCGCGCTCATAGCCGTCGGCGGCGAACCGCTCGCGTGCGGCTTCGAGGATCGCGGCCTTCGTGGCGTCCGAGCGCCGGGGGGCGCCGGGGGCTTTCGTCATCATGCCAACAATCGTAGGCCAACAAGTGTTGACATGCCATCTCCGCCGGATCTACATTTGCCAACAAGCGTTGGCCCACACGCGTTGGCAACCGGCTTCAGGAGGCCGCCATGACCGGCAAGCCCAGCATCCGTACGAACGCCGACTCCACCCCCGACGCAGCGCACAACGCCGACACCGCCGATGTCCTCGTGGTGGGCGCAGGGCCCACCGGACTGCTGCTCGCCGGCGACCTCGCCGCGCGCGGCCTGTCGGTCACCGTCATCGAGCGCCGCCCGCACAGCGCGAGCAACATGACGCGTGCCTTCGCCGTTCATGCACGCACCCTCGAAGTGCTCGACGCCCGCGGCCTCGCCGACGAGCTGCTCAAGACGGGCTCCCGCCTCACCAGCCTGCGGCTCTTCGGCAACCATTCGCTCGACCTGTCCCGGCTCCGGTCCCGCTTCCCGTTCGTGCTGATCACCCCGCAGTACGAGGTCGAGCATGTGCTGGAGCGCCGCGCGCTCTCCGTGGGGGTGCACTTCCGTTACGGCACGGAGCTGACCGGTCTGCACCAGTCCGCCGACGAGGTCACCGCCGAGGTTCAGGACGCCGACGGGACGCGGACCACCCTCTCCGCGCGCTATGCCGTCGGCACCGACGGCGTGCGCAGCGCCGTCCGCGAGGCGCTCGGGCTCCCGTTCCCCGGCAAGTCGGTGATCCGGTCCATCATCCTGGCCGACGTCCGGCTCACCGAGGAGCCCGCCGCCCTCCTCACGGCCGGCGGCGTGGGGGACGCCTTCGCCTTCATCGCCCCGTTCGGCGACGGCTGGTACCGGGTCATGGGGTGGGACCGCAGCCACCAGGCGGACGACACCGACCCCGTCCAGCTCGACGAGCTGCGCGAGATCGCCCGCCTCGCCCTCGGCAGCGACCACGGCATGCACGACGCCCGCTGGATCTCCCGCTTCCACAGCGACGAGCGCCAGGTGCCCGCCTACCGCACGGGCCGGGTCTTCCTCGCCGGGGACGCCGCCCATGTCCACTCCCCCGCGGGCGGCCAGGGCATGAACACCGGCCTCCAGGACGCCGCCAACCTCTCCTGGAAGCTCGCAGCCGTGCTTCGGGGCGACGCGGCGGACCCGGAGGCGCTCCTCGACAGCTACCACGCCGAGAGGCACCCGGTCGGCACCGAGGTGCTGCGCAGCAGCGGTGCGCTGGTCCGCCTCGCCATGGCCCGCACCCTTCGGCAACGAGCAGTCCGCGCAGCCGCCGTCCGCCTCCTGTCGATGGTGCGGCCGGCCGCCGGCAAGGCGATGGGCATGATCTCCGGCATCGGCATCGCGTACGCGGCGCCGCGCGGCTCGCATCCCCTGACCGGAAAGCGCGCTCCCGACCTGGGACTGGTGGAGGGCCGCCTCCAGGAGGTGCTGCACGACGGCGAATTCGTCCTCGTGACTCCTGCCGGCACTCCCACGCCGGTATCGCCGACCCCGCTGGTGCACACGCACTGGACGGACGACCGCTCGACCGTGCTGCTCGTCCGCCCCGACGGCTATGTCGCCTGGGCGAGCGGCCGCCCCGACCCCGCGGCGCTGAGGGCCGCCCTCACCAGATGACCGGCACACGCACCACCTGAGCAGCCGCACCGGCCGACCCGATCGCGCCGGGCGCCCGCCACCGGCGGTCAGAAGACGTACTCGTCCCCGGTGGCGGGCGCCAGCACCTCATGCTGGTTGTTCTGCGGGTTCCGGTCGGTCACACCGCCGTTCCACGCGGTGTCGACCTGTACGACCACCTCGTCCGGCCGCCCCGCGAGCTGCAGTTCGAGCGCGATCTGCCGCCCCGCCGACCCGTCCGCACGCAGCGGTCCCGTCCGGCACAGCACGGTGCGGGCGTTGGCCTGCAGACAGTCGTCCGGCATCTCCTGCCGGCCGGTGAGGGCCACCGAGAAGCGCAGCCGCACGGTCGAGCGCATCAGGTCCGACGGGCCATGGTTCTCGCTGAGCAGCCAGACTCCGAGCCCCTCGCCCCACAGCGAGACATGCCCGTGGTGGGAGATATCCGCCTCCGGCACCACCGGCCGGTACGCCGGGACCGGCCCGATCGCACCTTCGGCCACCGGCCGGGGCACCGGGGCCGCCCCGACCGCTTTTCCGGCCCCCCACAACACAGTCGACACCGTCGCCGCAGCCGCCGCCGCCGCGAAGACCACCAGTCGAGCCCTACGCGTCAGTACCATGCCCTGAAGATACCGATCGCCCCGAATCATCCTTATTTACACACCGGTTAGACGCGCCAACTCCACCCGCCTGCCCCATCGCCCGACCCACCTCCCCCGTCCGGCGTCCGCACCCACCTCCTCCCGTCCCGTCCCGCCCCGCATGAAACGCTGCTCGCGTGGTCGTCGCCCGCTCAGTCGCACTGTTCGTCGTCGCCGCGCTCTTCGAGATCGGCGGAGCGTGGCTCGTCTGGCAGGGTGTGCGCGAGCACCGGGGCCGGATCTGGATCGGCGCCGGAGTCATCGCCCTCGGCGCGTACGGCTTCGTGGCCACGCTTCAGCCGGACGCCGAGTTCGGCCGGGTCCTCGCCGCGTACGGCGGTGTCTTCGTCGCGGGTTCGATCGCCTGGGGCATGGTCGCCGACGGCTACCGCCCCGGCCGCTGGGACGTGATCGGCGCACTGATCTGCCTGGCCGGCATGGCCGTGATCATGTACGCCCCGCGCAACCACTGACCACCCCGATGACCGCACCTCACCGCGCCGCCCCCACCGGCGGCCGACGAACGGCCGCGCCTCCCGCCTGCCTATCCTGATCCCGTACCGATCAGCTGCCCGAGGAGTCGAGTCCGCATGGCCGCCACCCCCATCGCCGTGATCACCGGAGCGAGCAGCGGCATCGGCGCCGCGACTGCCCGCCGGCTGGCCGCCGCCGGCTACCGCGTCGTCCTGACGGCCCGCCGCAAGGACCGGATCGAGGCACTCGCCGCCGAGATCAGCGAAGCGGGCCACGAGGCTACGGCGTACGCCCTGGACGTCACGGACCGCGAGGCGGTCGACACGTTCGCCACCGCCTTCCGCACCCTCGCCGTCCTCGTCAACAATGCGGGCGGCGCCCTCGGCGCCGACCCCGTCGCCACCGGCGACCCGGCCGACTGGCGCCAGATGTACGAGACGAACGTCATCGGCACCCTCAACGTCACCCAGGCCCTGCTCCCCGCCCTCACCGCGGGCGGCGACGGCACGATCGTGATCCTCTCCTCGACGGCGGGCCTCGCCACGTACGAGGGCGGCGGTGGCTACGTCGCCGCCAAGCACGGCGAACATGTCCTCGCCGAGACCCTCCGCCTGGAGATCGTCGGCACCCCGGTCCGCGTCATCGAGGTCGCCCCCGGCATGGTCAAGACGGAGGAGTTCGCCACCACCCGCTTCCGCGGCGACACCGAGAAGGCCGCCAAGGTCTACGCGGGCGTCGACGCCCCCCTCACCGCCGACGACGTGGCCGACACCATCACCTGGGCCGTCACACGCCCCAGCCACGTCAACATCGACCTCCTGGTGGTCCGCCCCCGCGCCCAGGCCTCCAACGCCAAGGTCCACCGCACCCTCTGACCGCCGGCCACCGACAGCGCACACAGAAGAGCCCCGGACCACCACCACAGGGTCCGGGGCTCTTCCGTTCATCGGCGCCAGGGGCACTCAGCCCTTCACGCACACCACCTGCTTCAGCTTCGCGACGACCTCCACCAGGTCCCGCTGCTGATCGATGACCTGCTCGATCGGCTTGTACGCCGCCGGAATCTCGTCCACGACGCCGGAGTCCTTACGGCACTCCACACCCCGCGTCTGCTCCTCCAGGTCCCGCGTCGAGAAGCGCCGCTTGGCCGCGTTGCGGCTCATCCTCCGGCCGGCACCGTGCGAGGCCGAGTTGAACGACTTCGCGTTCCCGAGGCCCTTCACGATGTACGAGCCGGTGCCCATCGATCCCGGGATGATGCCGAAGTCCCCCGACCCGGCCCGGATCGCACCCTTGCGAGTGACCAGCAGGTCCATGCCGTCGTACCGCTCCTCCGCCACATAGTTGTGATGGCAGGAGATGACCGGGTCGAAGGCCACCCGGGCCTTCTTGAACTCCTTGCGGACCACGTCCTGGAAGAGCCCCATCATGATCGCGCGGTTGTGCTTCGCGTACTCCTGGGCCCAGAACAGGTCGTTCCGGTATGCCGCCATCTGTGGCGTGTCCGCGATGAAGACAGCCAGGTCGCGGTCGACCAGGCCCTGGTTGTGCGTCAGCTTCTGCGCCACCCCGATGTGGTACTCGGCGAGCTCCTTGCCGATGTTCCGGGATCCGGAGTGCAGCATCAGCCAGACCGAACCCGACTCGTCGAGGCAGAACTCGATGAAGTGGTTGCCTGATCCAAGCGATCCCATCTGCTTCGTGGCACGCTCCCGACGGAACTTGACCGCATCGGCCACCCCGTCGAACCGTCCCCAGAAGTCGTCCCAGCCCGCCGTCGGGAAGCCGTGCAGCCGCCCGGGGTCCACGACGTCGTCGTGCATCCCGCGGCCCACCGGAATGGCCTGCTCGATCTTCGACCGCAGCCGCGACAGGTCTCCCGGCAGGTCGTTGGCGGTCAGGGAGGTCTTCACCGCGGACATTCCGCAGCCGATGTCCACCCCCACCGCAGCCGGGCAGACCGCACCGTGCATCGCAATCACCGAGCCGACGGTCGCGCCCTTGCCGTAATGCACGTCAGGCATGACAGCGAGCCCCTTGATCCAGGGCAGGGTGGCCACATTCTGCAGCTGCTGCATCGCGCCGCCCTCGACCGAAGCCGGGTCGGCCCACATACGGATGGGGACCTTGGCCCCCGGCACCTCTACATACGACATAGATCCTCGATTCCCCCGAAAAGCTTGAAAGCGCAAAACCGGTGCCAAGGTCGGCAAATAAGTCGGTCGACCGGCATTCACAGCGGCGCGTGCGATACACATTGTGTCCACCGGCCGCCATCGAGCGGCAACCGTTTTTCGCACGAAGGGAGCCCAGGACCGTGCGACGAATGGCGTACGTACCCGGCGCCGCGCTCCTTGCAGCGCTCGTCGTCGGCTGTAGCGCCGGCACCGGAACCGAGACCCCCGCAGCCGACAGCAGACCCGGAGACCCGACGGCCTCCGCCGCCCCGGCGGGCAAGTACCGCACACTTCCCGAACCTTGCCGCTCCATCGCGCACTCCACCCTGAAGGACCTGCTTCCGGGTATCGCCGAACTGCCGGAGGACCAGCAGGAGAAGGCCTACGCGGGAACGGCCGCCGTGACCTACGACACGGACCGTCGCGTCGGCTGCGCATGGAAGGCCGAGGCCCCGGACTCGTCCCACAGCCTCTCCCTCGACTTCGAGCGGGTCGTCTCGTACGACACCTCCGTGAGCGACGACGACCGCGCCGGCGAGGTGTACGGGACGAAGGAGGCCGCCGCCCATCTGCCGTCCTCCGCATCGGACTCCCCCTCGGTCTCCCCCTCGGACTCCCCCTCGGACTCGAGCTCCCCTTCGGGCTCGGCACCGAGCGACGGGGAGACCGGCAAGGAGAGCGACGGAAAGAGTGACGACGGGGCCGCCGGAGCCACCGAAGACCTTCAGCCGCGCGTCCTCGACAATCTCGGAGATGCCGCATTTCTGGACGATCTGCTCATTCGGGCAGGTTCCAGCGCACAGCACCGCACGGTGAGCGTGGTATTCCGCACATCGAACGTCATTGTGACCGTCCAGTACACCGAGCAGCCCGCACTCTCGACGGAGCTCCCCGACAGCAAGGAACTGCAGGAGAAGGCCCAGGCGCTGGCCCGGAAACTGGTCGACAAGTTCAGCGAATAGTGCCGCGCCGATCGCGTCGGCCCGCTCGGCGGCCCTCCCGGCCGAGGCGGCATCCGGCCGCCGTCCGTCGTACCGTGGCCCTCCGGAACACCCGCCCGACCGCCCATCCGCGCCGCCCGCGCCACCCGAGTGAAGGAACCATGCACCGATCAGCCTCGCGACTCACCCGCATACTCGCCTGCGCCGCCGTCCCGGTGATGCTCGTCGTCGCCGGCTGTTCGTCGGACTCCGGCAGCAAGAAGGAGTCGGACGGCTCGTCCTCCTCCGCTCCGGGCGCGAAGAAGTCGGTGGCGGCGGTCGAGCAGGCGAAGTTCGCCGAGCTGCCCGACCCCTGCAAGGCGATCTCCACGAAGACGATCACCGCGCTGGTCCCCAAGGCCAAGAACAAGGCCGGTACTCCGGCCACGTCCAGCGACACCGCGGCGCGCGCCGGCTGCTCCTGGAACGGCCTCGACGACAACGGCGTCAAGGGCTCCCAGTACCGCTGGCTCGACGTCGGCTTCACCCGCTTCGACTCGGACCAGGCCCTCGGCAGCGGCGCGAAGCGCGCCGAGGACGACCTCACGAAGCAGCTCGCCAAGACCAGGACGGCCGAGGGCGCGAAGAAGCTCGTGGAGGCCCCCGTCAGCGGTATCGGCGAGCAGGCCACCAAGGTCACGTACGACCTCACCAAGACCGGTGAGGACTTCAAGTACGCCACGATCGTGGCCCGTACAGGGAACGTCGTCGTCACCCTGACCTACAACGGCGCGGGTTACGCGGGTGCGAAGACGCCGTCCGGCGCCGACATCCTCAAGGACGCCGAGAAGGCCGCCAAGGAAGCCGTCGCCGCGGTCACCGACGCCAACGAGAAGCAGTCGAGCCCGTCGGCGAGCCCGTCGAAGTCGGCCAAGTCGTCGTCGAACTAGGCGTACCGGAGAACCGGCACCGGCTCGCCCGGCAGCCGCCTCAACCGCCAACGCCCCTGCCCAGAAGCAGTTTTACGAAGCCCGGTCCTCACCCGAAGACCGGGCTTCGCCCCTCCCCGCGCAACGCACTCCACACACATGTGCCAGGCTGTGCCCGCCAGAAGTCGAAGCAGGGGACACAGGGAGGGGATCGCGGGTGGCCGCGATGCAGCTGACACGCACGCACCGAGTACTCATCGGGGTCGTCGTCGCCGGCGCGGCAATCATCGCCGCGATCGGCTTCGCGGGCTCGTACGCCGCGGTGCGCGCGCTCGCAGAACAGAAGGGCTTCGGGAACTTCTCCCTGGTCTTCCCGATAGGCATCGACGCGGGCATCTGCGTACTGCTGGCGCTGGACCTGCTGCTGACCTGGATGCGGATACCGTTCCCGCTGCTGCGGCAGACGGCCTGGCTGCTGACCGCCGCGACGATCGCCTTCAACGGCGCCGCGGCCTGGCCCGACCCGCTCGGCGTCGGCATGCACGCGGTGATCCCGGTGCTGTTCGTGGTCTCGGTCGAGGCCGCCCGGCACGCGGTCGGCCGCATAGCCGACCTCACGGCCGACAAACACATGGAGGGCGTCCGGCTCACCCGCTGGCTGCTCTCCCCCGTCCCCACGTTCAAGCTGTGGCGCCGGATGAAGTTGTGGGAGCTGCGTTCGTACGAACAGGTCATCAAGCTCGAACAGGACCGGCTGATCTACCAGGCCCGGCTCCAGGCCCGTTTCGGCCGGAACTGGCGCCGCAAGGCCCCCGTCGAGTCGCTGATGCCGCTGCGGCTGGCGAAGTTCGGCGTTCCGCTGGCCGACACCGGCCCGGCCGGGCTGGCCGCCGCGGGCATCGAACCGGTCCTGCTGCCCCCGGCCCCGGCCCCGGCCGCCGTCGAGACGGTCCACCCCCAGGCCGAATTGCCGTACGCCTCGCAGCAGCAGTACGTCGAGCCCCACCAGCAACAGGTACAACAACACGTCCACCCCTCCGACCCGGCCGCCGAGGAATGGCCGCAGGAGGGACCCGGCTCGCACGACAGCCCGTGGTTCGCGGCGCCGCAGGTCCCGGAAGGCACGTACGAGGGAACGTACAACCCCACGTACGTCGAGGGCCTGGAGCCCACCCCCGTCATGATCCCGTCGGGCCCGGGCGGCCGCACCCGCCCGCTGGGCAGCGTGGGAACGATCGGCGCGGTCCCCCACCCCCGCAGTGAAGAACCCCGGCCGGAGTCGCTGGAGCAGCCCCAGGAGCCCCAGGAGCCCGAGCCGGACCCGGTCGAGTGGGCACAGGAGGACGCGGAGTTCGGCGAGATCGCGTACGAGGTGTTCAGCGCGTACACGCACCAGCACAACGACTACCCGAGCGTCGAGGTCCTCGACATACATCTCTCGGACGGCCACAACGTCAGGCACCCGCGCAGCGCGGCCCTGATCCGCCGCCTGCTGCCGGGTTTCAAGCAGCGCTTCGACAACGAGATGGCCGAGAACCACATCGCGTGAGCAGCCCGGGCCCGTCACCGCTCGAGGACGGACCGGAACCGGCAGCACGGAGGGCCGTCACCCGCATCACCGGGTGACGGCCCTCCGTACTGCAGGCGCCTACGCGCCCAGCAGCCTCCGCACCCGCTCCGCACCCACGGCCAGCAGCAGCGTGGGCAGCCGCGGCCCGGTGTCCCGGCTGACGAGCAGCCGGTACAGCAGCGCGAAGAACGACCGCTGCGCGGTCTTCAGCTCGGGCGTCGGCTTGGCGTCCGGCTCCAGCCCTGCCAGGACCTTCGGTACGCCGTAGACGAGCGTCGTCAGCCCGTCCAGCGACCAGTGCGCGTCCAGCCCGTCCAGGAGCAGCTGCAGCGACCGGCGTCCCTGCTCGTCCAGCGAGCCGAGCAGCTCCTTGTCCGGCTCGTCGCGGACGATGGTGCGGGCCTCGGCCGGGACCTGGCTGGTGATCCAGTTCTCCGCGCGGTCGAGCCGCGGCCGTGCCTCGTCGAGCGAGGTCAGCGGGTTCTCCGGGTCCAGGTCGCTCAGGATGCGCAGCGTCTGCTCGTCGTGCCCGGCCGTGATGTCGACGACGGACGCGAGCGTGCGGTAGGGCAGCGGTCGGGGCGTACGCGGCAGCTCACCGGCGGCCGTGCCGATGGCCCGGGCGTACGCAGCGGCGTCGGCGGCCAGTACGGAACCGTCGGCGACCTTGCGGGCCAGCGAGTCCCACTCGTCGTACAGCCGCTGGATCTCCTGGTCGAAGGCGATCTTGAAGGACTGGTTGGGCCTGCGGCGCGCGTACAGCCAGCGCAGCAGCGGCGCCTCCATGATCTTCAGCGCGTCGGCCGGGGTCGGCACGCCGCCCTTGCTGGAGGACATCTTCGCCATGCCGGAGATGCCGACGAAGGCGTACATCGGGCCGACCGGCTGCACGCCGTCGAAGACCTCGCGGACGATCTGGCCGCCGACGACGAACGACGAGCCGGGCGACGAGTGGTCCACACCGCTGGGCTCGAAGATCACGCCTTCGTACGCCCAGCGCATCGGCCAGTCGACCTTCCAGACCAGCTTGCCGCGGTTGAACTCGCTGAGCCGGACGGTCTCGGCGAAGCCGCAGGCGGTGCACGTGTAGTTCAGCTCGGTCGTCACGTCGTCGTACGACGTGACGACCGTGAGGTCCTTCTCGCAGTTGCCGCAGTAGGGCTTGTACGGGAAGTAGCCGGCGGATCCACCGCTGCCGTCGTCCTCGCTCGCCGCGCCGGAGCCCGCCTCGGCCTCCAGCTCGGCCTCGTCGGCCTTCTTCTGCTGCTGCGGCTTCTTGCCCTTGCCCGCGGCCGCCGGGTCCTTCTTCGTGCGGTACCGGTCGAGGACGGCGTCGATGTCGGCGCGGTGCCTCATCGCGTGCAGGATCTGCTGGCGGTACACCCCCGCCGTGTACTGCTCGGTCTGGCTGATGCCGTCGTACTCGACACCCAGCTCGTCCAGCGCGGCCGTCATGGCGGCCTTGAAGTGCTCCGCCCAGTTCGGGTACGCGGACCCGGCCGGGGCGGGCACGGACGTCAGGGGCTTGCCGATGTGCTCGGCCCACGACTCGTCGACACCGGGGACGCCGGCCGGGACCTTCCGGTAGCGGTCGTAGTCGTCCCACGAGATGAGGTGCCGGACCTGGTGCCCCCGGCGGCGGATCTCGTCCGCGACCAGATGCGGAGTCATGACCTCGCGGAGGTTGCCCAGATGGATCGGGCCGGACGGCGAAAGACCGGACGCGACGACGACCGGTTTGCCAGGCGCACGACGCTCCGATTCGGCGATGACCTCGTCCGCGAAGCGGGAGACCCAGTCGGCCTCGGTGCTGCTCTGACTCTGAGCCACGGTCGGCACGTCCTTCTCTCTGGTAGGGCTCGTAGGGGCACCACCCATTCTCCCAGGTCCCACCGGCAGCGCGAAAACGGCTTTACAGTGCGTGGGATACTGGGCGTGATCCCTTGTACCCCTACGGAAACGGCAGCCATCCCATGGCCTCGGTCAAGTCCCTCGCTTCCACGCTCCAGCAGCAGCTGGCGGATGCCCTGACGGCAGCTCTGCCGGATGCCGGCACCGCGGACCCGCTGCTGCGCCGAAGCGACCGGGCCGACTTCCAGGCCAACGGGATCCTGGCCCTCGCCAAGAAGCTGAAGGGCAATCCGCGCGAGCTCGCGTCCCAGGTCACGGCCGCGATCCCGGCGGGCGACCTGATCAAGGAGATCGAGGTCTCCGGCCCCGGCTTCCTGAACATCACGCTCAGCGACAAGGCGATCATCGACACCCTGGCCGCGCGCGCCGCGGACGACGAGGGCCGGCTCGGCGTGCCGTACGCGCAGCACGCGGGCACCACGGTCGTCGACTACGCGCAGCCGAACGTGGCGAAGGAGATGCACGTCGGGCACCTCCGCTCCGCGGTGATCGGTGCCGCGATGGTGGAGGTCCTGGAGTTCACGGGCGAGAGCGTGGTCCGGCGTCACCACATCGGCGACTGGGGCACCCAGTTCGGCATGCTCATCCAGTACCTGATCGAGCACCCGCAGGAGCTCGACCACCAGGGCGGCGAGGAGCAGGACGGCGAGGCCGCCATGTCCTCGCTGAACCGGCTCTACAAGGCATCCCGGGCGCTCTTCGACTCCGACGAGGAGTTCAAGGCCCGCTCCCGGGACCGGGTGGTTGCGCTCCAGGCTGGTGACGAGGAGACGGTCGCGCTCTGGCAGCGGTTCGTCGACGAGTCGAAGATCTACTTCTACTCGGTCTTCAACAAGCTCGACATGGAGATCCGCGACCCCGACATCGTCGGCGAGTCCGGTTACAACGACATGCTCGAGGAGACCTGCCGGATCCTGGAGGAGACGGGCGTCGCCGTCCGCTCCGAGGGTGCGCTGTGCGTGTTCTTCGACGACGTGAAGGGCCCGGACGGCAACCCGGTCCCGCTGATCGTCAAGAAGACGAACGGCGGCTACGGCTACGCGGCCACCGACCTCTCCGCGATCCGCGACCGGGTCCAGAACCTCAAGGCGAGCACCCTGCTGTACGTCGTGGACGCGCGGCAGTCGCTCCACTTCAAGATGGTCTTCGAGACGGCCCGCCGGGCAGGCTGGCTGAACGAGGACGTGAAGGCGCACCAGTTGGCGTTCGGCACGGTCCTCGGCAAGGACGGCAAGCCGTTCAAGACCCGTGAGGGCGAGACGGTGCGGCTGGTCGACCTGCTGGACGAGGCGATCGAGCGGGCGACGGCCGTCGTGCGCGAGAAGGCCGAGAAGGTCGGCCTGACCGAGCAGGAGATCGTCGAGAACGGCGAGTACGTCGGTATCGGCGCGGTGAAGTACGCCGACCTGTCCACGTCCGCCGTGCGGGACTACAAGTTCGACCTGGACCAGATGGTGTCGCTGAACGGCGACACGTCCGTGTACCTCCAGTACGCGTACGCCCGGATCAAGTCCATCCTGCGCAAGGCGGGCGAGATCCGGCCGGTCGCCCACCCGGAGCTGGAACTGGCCCCGGCCGAGCGGGCGCTGGGCCTGCACCTGGACCAGTTCGGCGAGAACCTCGCCGAGGTGGCGTCGACGTACGAGCCGCACAAGCTGGCCGCGTACCTCTACCAGCTGGCCTCGCACTACACGACGTTCTACGACCAGTGCCACGTGCTGAGCGACGACAACCCTGCCGAGGTGGTCGAGAACCGGCTCTTCCTCTGCGACCTGACCGCCCGGACCCTGCACCAGGGCATGGCACTGCTCGGCATCCGCACCCCCGAGCGTCTCTGAGCACAGCCGGACGACGAAGGAGGAGGCCCGGCGCGCATGCGTGCCGGGCCTCCTCCTTGTGCTCCTCGGCCGGTCAGTAGCCGGCGTCCGCCCACTCCGGGCCGTGTCCAAGGCCGAGGCCAAGACTCCGACCCCAGCAATCGGGCGCATGAGTCACGTGAGGAAGTCGACGAAGAGGGCGGCCGCCAGGAGCTGGGCGCTGCCCCGGGGGCTCAGGTTCCGGGTACGCAGGTGCCGGTCGAAGTCCTGCAGGGCCTGCCACCCTGCCTCGGTGCCCGTACCGCCCGCGTCGAGGACGGCACGGGCACCGTTCTGCACCTCGCGCAGGCCGTGCGGACCCCCGGTGTGGAGGAGACCGGTGTCCTGAAGGGTGCTCATCACGGTGAGCAGCGCGTCGAGCCGCGCCTGCGGCTCGCGCAGCCCGGCACCGCGGGCCTTGCCCAGGGCAGCCGTTGCCCTGCGGACGTGCGGAAAGCCGGCTCGTGCTTCGCCCCGGGCGCCCGCCGCGCCATAGCGGGTGGCGACCGCCGATCCGGTCGTCGGGCGGCGCGGCGCTCGGCGGTCGGGGAACATGGCGAGCTGCCGGGCCATGGCGGTGATGTCCTTCACGCCCGTTCCGCGGACCAGGGCGGCGGAGGCGACGAGCAGGCCGAGCGGCCAGACGGCCCCATGGTGAAGGGGGGTGCCGCCGTTCGCCACGGTCATGGACCGTTCCGTGCACCGGCCGATCGCGCCGAGTTCCTCGCGCAGCGTACGGGTGGGCTCACCGGTGCGGCGGGCGGCGGCGGCCATCGCCGCGAGGCCGGGCGCCAGCGAGCGGGCCGACCAGCGCAGGGCGCTGATGTCCGAATCGCGGGCGTCCGGGAGGCCGGGCTCAGGGGTCAGTTCGGCCTCGGCCAGCAGTGCGTCCACCGCCGTCCGTGCAAGTCTCTCCTCCTCGCGACCCATCGGTTACGAGGACGCGGTCGGCTCGGGCGAATCGCTCGGGGAGCCGCTCGGGGGCGTACCGGTGGGCGCGCCGCTCGGGGGCGTACCGCCACCGGCACCACCGGCGCCGCCCGCGCCGTCATTCTCGGCATCCGGGTCGATACCGAGGACGATGGTGCCGGTGAAACCCTTCTCGATCTTGTTCTTGTTGATCGGCTCCAGGGTCAGCAGCCCGCCGGCGGCGCCGCTGCCCTCGTACACCATGTCGTCGTCCAGGGCGGTGTACGAACCGGAGTGCTGGGAGTAAGGCTCCAGGGCGAAGACGGACTTGGCGGTCTCGTCGTCGAAGAAAAGCTGGCCGGTGTAGTTCACCTTGCCGCCCTCGTAGGTGCCGTCCTCCTTCTCGCCACCGGTGTGCACCTTGACGTGGATGTGGCAGGTGCGCGGGGTGTACCAGCCGGGCATGATCGTCTCGAACTTCACGACACCGTTCCCGTTGGCTATCTGGCAGCCACGCAGATACGTCTGGTCGTTCGCGGTGGAGCCGTCCTCGCTCTCCGCGGGCGCGCTGCCGCCGGGGTTGGCCGTGGTGTAGCCGGAGTAGTAGCCCCAGGCGTCGCAGTGCCAGATCTCGACAGCGGCACCCTTGACCGGGTTGCAGGAGTCGGTGGTGTCCTGAACGGTGATGTTCAGGTGGAGCGGGACCCCGTCCTTGCCCTCGGTGATGTCCTTCCGTACGAGCGCACCGTCCAGGTAGTACGGCCCCTCGGTGACGCTGGACATCAGCACGCACTGACCGCTGGAGGCGGACGAGGAGCCGACGGTGGTCGCCGTTGCCCCGGTGGCGTCCGAGCCGAAGGCGTTGACACCGACCGCGGTGACCACTCCCACTCCGGCTACCACTCCACCACCGATGGCCAGCGCCTTGCGCCTGGTCACCGTCCTGTCCGCGTGTTTCGCTGTCATGGTTCCCGACCGTAGGACGTCAACCTGGCAGTCCGCTCGCCCGGAACTGTGCGACGACTGTGTCTCTCCGCCATCACGGCCGTCGCATCCGAGCCACCCCCCGGACGCCGCTCAGTCCCGGTAGTCCGGGGCCACCCGGTCCAGCAGGCGCAGCATGGCCGCCCACGCCAACTCGTAGGCCCCGTCGTCCTGGAAGTCCGCGTCCGCCTCGCCCGCGAGCTGACGGGCGGCGTACTCGCAGGTCTCGGGGGCGGGGACGGTCAGCGGTCCGCCGCCCACCTGCGCGGTGACCTGGATCTCGCAGGCCTTCTCCAGGTAGTACATGCGCAGGAAGGCCTGGGCCGCGCTCTCGCCGACCGTCAGCAGACCGTGGTTGCGCAGAATCAGCGCCGGGTGAATGCCGATGTCGTCGACCAGGCGCTTCTGTTCGTCGAGGTTGAGGGCGACGCCCTCGTAGTCGTGGTAGCCGACGCGGTTGTAGAACTCCATCGACATCTGATTCAGCGGCAGCAGTCCGTCGCGCTGAGCCGCGACGGCGCAGCCGGCCCTGGTGTGGGTGTGCAGCACGCAGCGGGCGTCCTCGCGCGCGGCGTGGATCGCGCTGTGGATGACGAAGCCCGCCGGGTTGACCGGATACGGGGTGGGCTCGACCGGGTTGCCCGCCAGATCGATCTTGACCAGGTTGGAGGCGGTGATCTCCTCGAAGAGGAGACCGTAGGGGTTGATGAGGAAGTGGTGATCGGGCCCCGGAAGTCGCAGCGAGATGTGCGTGAAGATCAGATCGGTCATCCGGAAGTGCGCCACGAGCCGGTATGCGGCGGCGAGTTCGCGCCGCAGTCGCGTCTCCTCGTCGAGGGATGCGTCGGCGGTCTGCACGTCGGTCATGAGGGGGCTCCTTCGAGGGCCGGGTCGACCACTGGGGTGAGGGGTCGCCCGGTGCGGTGCCAGGCGATGACGTTCTCGGCGGGTGCGCACACGTACGCCCGCTGCGAGGCGTCGGAGAGATAGGCGCTGTGCGGGGACAGCTGGATGCGCGGATGGCTGCGCAACGGGTCGTCGAGCGGCGGGGGTTCGACCGGGAACACATCCAGTGCCGCCGCCCCGAGCCGACCGCTGTCCAGGGCGGCCAGCAGGGCCGCGGTGTCGACGAGTTCGCCGCGGGCGACGTTCACGAGGAAGGCGCCGGGCCGCATCCGGGAGAGCAGCGCAGCGTCGACCATGCCGCGGGTCTGCGGAGTCAGCGGCGTGGGCAGGGAGAGCACGTCGGAGGCGGCGACCAGTTCGGCCAGGCTCAGCCGCTCGACACCGTCGGGCCACCCGGCCGCGTCGGCGTGCGGGTCGTACGCGGCGACGCGGCCGAAGACGGGGGCCGCGATCCGGGCCAGCACCCGCGCGATGCGTCCGAATCCCAGCAGGCCGAGCGTCAGCTCCCCGGCTCTGCGCGGCAGTGCGGCGAATTCGGTGTTCCATCCGCCACCGCGCACGGTGGCGTCGGCCTGGGGCAGCGCGCGCACCAGGCTGAGCGCACTGGCGAGCGCGTGCACGGCGACGTCCTCGGTCGCGGCATGCGGAAGTTTGCTCACCCACAGTCCGCGTCGCCGCGCCTGCGCCGTGTCGATCATGTCGTACCCGGCGGACATGGTGGCCAGCATCCGCACACCGGGGAGGCGGTCGAGCAGCGCAGCCTCCACGGGCGCGTAGCCGACGATCAATGCGACGGCGTCACGCGCGACGGCGGCGATCGCGTCCGGGTCGCGGCTGCCGACGACGCGTGTGTCGAATCCCGCGTCGGCCAGCAGCCGTGCGCCCGGACCGACGTCGAGCTCCTCGGGGTCCGTGAACACCACCAGGGGCCGGCTCATCCCATCCTCCTCAAGTTCCTCAGAGCGCCGCGCAATGATGATTCGTTCGCAACGCTCGCGCAGAACCTACGTTTCATCCGGCAAAATTGCCCATAGATGGTGATGCGATCGTCAGCGACGCGCATCATCCGTGTCCGGCCCCCGCGCCCCGGTGGTCGAGAATGGACCCCGCCCCGGGTGCTCCCGCCCGGGCAGTCGAGCCGAGGGGAAACGCCCAGGTGGATCTGGACCACACCGATCTGGCCGTCGTCCGCGAACTGCAGACGGACGGCCGCCTGACGTACGAGACGCTGGCGCAGCGTGTCGGCCTCTCCCGGCCCGCCACCCGCGCCCGGGTGCAGCGACTGCTCGCGGGCGGCGGCGTGCGCGTGGTGGCCGTCGTGCATCCCGCCGTACGGGAGCTGACCGCATCGGCCCACCTGTCGATCGGCGCGAACGGCCCGGCCGAGCCGGTAGCCCGCGCGATCGCCGCCATGCCGCAGGCGCCGTTCGTCACGCTCACCGCGGGCAGCCGCGCGATCATGGCGGAGCTGCGCACCAAGGGACTTGCCGAGCTGGACCGGGCCGTGGAGTCCATCCGCTCCCTGAAGGGTGTGGACGTGGTGGATCCGCTGATCTCCCTGGAGCACCTCAAGGACCCGTATCTGCTGGCGGGCCGGCCCGAGGTGCCGGAGCTGGACGAGACGGACCGGCTGATCCTGGACGAGCTGGAACGCGACGGGCGGCTGCCCTTCGCGGAACTCGCCGAGCGCGTGGGCCTCTCACCCGGCGCCGCCCGCGCCCGCACACTGCGCCTCCTCGACGGCGGTGTCGCCAAGGTGCTCGCACTGGTACGCCCGGAGCTGCTGGGGCTGGGCTTCCTGTGCGGGTTCGCCGTACGGCTGGACGGCGAGCGGGATGCGGTCGCACGACGTCTGGCCGCCTGGGACCGGGTCTCGTTCCTCTCCGCCTGCATGGGACGCGCCGAGCTCGTCGGAACGATCAGCGCGGAGTCCCTCGCGGCGGTGCGCGACACGCTGGAGGACATGCGGGCCTGCGCGGGCGTGCGCGCGGTGGAGAGCTGGATCCACCTGGAGCTGATCAACCACACGCCCTGAGGGGAGACTTCGCCCCGCTGCGGCCATGCCGGACGATGCGTAAGTCAAATGCGCACCGGCTCTCCCAGGACCCGCACGCCGACGTCCGGGAGGCCGTCGAGTTCACCGAGCCGGAGTAGCGGCCCCGCCTGAACTCGCACCCACACGACCTGCTGACGCCGGGGCCGGACCGCCGATTGTCAGCGGTGGCCTCTAGGGTCACTGACATGGCGACGCTCCCGAACCCGCTCCCGTCACTGGCCACTTCCGGGCTCCGGCTCCCGCCCGGCACCCTGGTCGACACCACCCATGAGGGCCCGTGGCACGAACCCCTGCTCTGGTACGCGGACGGGCCCGCGACCCCGGACACCTGGCCCCGGCTGCTCGCCGAGGGCAGGACGGTCGGGCTGCTCCCCGTCCTCCTGGACGGCGGGATACGCGGCGAGTGGCCCGAGAAGTGGGAGCTCAGCCCCGGCATGACGTCGTACCCGGGTGACCACCACGCGGAGGACGTGCTGGGCGAGTTCTGGGAGGAGTACGCGGAGGACGAGCTGGAAGGGGACGCGATCGAGCCGTTCACCCCGGAGTGGCCGGGCCTCGCACCCACCCCGCCGGTGAGCGGCCCCGTCGACGCGGAGGAACGGGCCGCCGAGATCGCCGCCCTGCTCACCGACGCGGACGGCCGGATGCCGGGAGCCCGGGCGGCGCTGGTCCCCGCCCGGCGCAGTGCGGACATACCGGCGGCGATCGGCTGGACGGGCCCGCTGAACTACGAGAACGACGTGGCGCGGCTCTGCGCGGTGCTCCGGTCCTGGGAGGACCGGTTCGGCATACGGGTCGTGGCGCTCGGCTTCGACCACCTGATCGTCTCGGTGGCCACCCCACCGACCACTGTCGACGAAGCGGTAGCGGTCGCCGCCGAGCACTTCGCGTTCTGCCCGGACAACATCGCCCACAACACCCCGGACACCCTGCGCGCCTACGCGGACCAGTACGTGCTGGGCGAGGATTCCTGGTCGTTCTGGTGGGACTGAGGACGCACCTCTCCCGTTCCCCGGCGAACTCCCGCCGGGGGCCGGTCACTTCCGCCGAGGAATACATCACCGCCCACGGGGAAGCGCACACTTCATGGACCGGACAGACAGCCTCATCAAGCAGTTCCGTGCCCTGCCTGCCGAAAGCGACGAAAAGCGCGAACTCATCGCCGCAATGGGCGACATACTCGCCGACCGCCCGGACCATCCGGCCGCCGTGCCCTTCCTCGCCTCGGTGACCGCCGACGCGGAGGAGTACGACCTCGCCCGGGTCGAAGCCACCACGGTCCTGCGCCTGCGGCCGCCGGCCGAGGCCGAGTCACGGCTCTGCGCGGGCCGGGCGCTGCTGGCCGTGGTGCGTGGCCCCGACGACGATCTGGTCCGCCAGTACGCGGCCATGGCGCTCGGGCCCTACGCGGACGACCCGGAGGTCCACGAAGTGCTGGCCGCCGCCATCATGGACGACTTCGACCGGCTCGTACGGGACAACGCCCTGGCGGCGCTCGACGAGGCGGGCCCCAGCGACGAGCGGATCGCGCTGCTGCACCGGCTGTCCGAGGACGCCACGCTGGGCCACGAGGCGGTCCGCATCCTCTCGTCCTGGGGCCTGGAACCCGCGGCCTGAGGCGGCGCGGGCTCCAGGTGTCGGCCGCTACGAGCGGCGCAGCCGCTCGGCGACCTCCGTCGCCCAGTACGTCAGGATCATCTGCGCACCCGCGCGGCGGATCCCGGTCAGGCTCTCCATGATCGCCGCGTCGCGGTCGATCCAGCCCTTCTCGGCAGCGGCCTCGATCATCGCGTACTCGCCGCTGATCTGGTACGCGGCGACCGGCACGTCCACCGAGTCGGCGACCTTCGCCAGGATGTCCAGGTACGGTCCGGCTGGCTTGACCATGACCATGTCGGCGCCCTCGTCGAGGTCGAGCGCCAGCTCGCGCAGGGACTCTCGGCTGTTCGCCGGGTCCTGCTGATACGTCTTGCGGTCGCCCTTCAGCGAGGAGCCGACCGCCTCACGGAACGGCCCGTAGAACGCCGACGAGTACTTCACCGTGTAGGCGAGGATCGACACGTCCTCGTGCCCGGTCTGGTCGAGCGCGTCGCGGATCACGCCCACCTGGCCGTCCATCATCCCGCTGGGGCCGACCACATGGGCGCCCGCGTCCGCCTGGACCTGGGCCATCTCGGCATACCGCTCGAGGGTGGCGTCGTTGTCGACACGGCCGTCGGCGGTCAGGACGCCGCAGTGACCGTGGTCCGTGTACTCGTCGAGGCACAGATCCGACATGACGACGAGATCGTCACCGACCTCTTCGCGCACCGCGCGCAGACCGACCTGGAGGATGCCGTCCGGGTCGGTGCCCGCGGTTCCCCGGGCATCCTTCTTCTCGTCCGCCGGAACGCCGAAGAGCATGATCCCGGAGACCCCGGCCGAGACCGCGTCGACGGCGGCCTTCCGGAGGGTGTCCAGGGTGTGCTGCTGGACACCGGGCATGGCCGAGATGGCGACGGGCGCCGTGATGCCCTCGCGTACGAACGCGGGGAGGATCAGGTTCGCCGGGTCGAGCCGTGTCTCGGCGACCATCCGCCGCATCGCCGGGGTCGTCCGCAGCCGCCGGGGGCGGGAGCCGGGGAAGTTTCCGTACACAGTCATCCTTCGACGATAGACCCGTACACATCACCGTCTTACCGACACCTATGCCGGAAAAACCAACGGGAGAACGGACAGGAGAACAGGCAGGGGCCCGGCTGCCGAAACAGCCGGGCCCCTGAACACCCTGAGCACTCCCGAACGGGCCGGGTCAGGTCGTCGTACGACGCCTCCGCGCCCCAGGACGCCGCTCGCTCGGCCGCGTCACCGGATCGCCGGCCTCCTTCGCCGCATCCCGCCGCTGCGCGCCGAAGTCGGCGAGCGCCGCGGCCAGCTTGTGCACCGACGGCTCCGGCGACAGCACGTCCACCCGCAGACCGTGCTCCTCGGCAGTCTTCGCCGTGGCGGGGCCGATACACGCGATGACGGTCACGTTGTGCGGCTTGCCCGCGATGCCGACCAGGTTCCGGACGGTCGACGACGAGGTGAAGAGCACCGCGTCGAAACCGCCGCCCTTGATGGCCTCACGGGTGTCGGACGGCGGCGGCGAGGCGCGGACCGTGCGGTACGCGGTGACGTCGTCGACCTCCCAGCCCAGCTCGATGAGCCCGGCGACCAGCGTCTCCGTGGCGATGTCGGCGCGCGGCAGGAAGACGCGGTCGATCGGGTCGAAGACCGGGTCGTACGGCGGCCAGTCCTCCAGCAGACCGGCGGCGGACTGCTCACCGGACGGCACCAGGTCCGGCTTCACACCGAAGTCGATCAGCGCGGCGGCGGTCTGCTCGCCGACCGCGGCGACCTTGATCCCGGCGAAGGCACGGGCGTCGAGCCCGTACTCCTCGAACTTCTCCCGGACGGCCTTGACCGCATTGACGCTGGTGAAGGCGATCCACTCGTAGCGGCCCGTGACAAGGCCCTTGACCGCGCGCTCCATCTGCTGGGGCGTACGCGGCGGCTCGACGGCGATCGTCGGGACCTCGTGCGGCACGGCGCCGTACGAACGCAGCTGGTCGGAGAGCGACGCCGCCTGTTCCTTCGTACGCGGCACGAGCACCTTCCAGCCGAAGAGCGGCTTGGACTCGAACCACGAGAGCTGGTCGCGCTGGGCGGCGGAGCTGCGCTCACCGACCACGGCTATGACCGGCTGGTGCCCGTCCGGCGACGGCAGCACCTTCGCCTGCTTGAGAACCTGGGCGATCGTCCCGAGGGTCGCCGTCCAGGTGCGCTGCCGGGTCGTCGTACCGGCGACGGTGACGGTCAGCGGGGTGTCGGGCTTGCGGCCCGCCGAGACCAGCTCGCCCGCGGTGGCCGCGACCGAGTCCAGCGTCGTCGAGACGACAGCCGTGGCATCGCTCGCGCCGATCTCGGTCCAGCAGCGGTCCGAGGCGGTGCGGGCGTCGACGAACCGGACGTCGGCGCCCTGCGCGTCACGCAGCAGCACACCGGCGTACGCGGGCACGCCCACGGCGTTCGCGACACCCGGCACGACCTCGAAGGGAATGCCGGCGGCGGCGCAGGCGAGCATCTCCGCGCCTGCGGACCCGTCCAGGCCGGGGTCTCCGGAGATGGCACGGACGACCCGCCTGCCGCCCTTCGCGGCCTCCATGACAAGATTGGCCGCGTCCCTGAGAACGGGCACACCGGCGGGCGTTGACGACACGTCAACAACCGTCAGCTCAGGCGTGCTTACGCCTGCCCGCGCATGGCCGCGAACAACGCCGAGTACGTCCGGCTCGGCGACAAGAACTTCCGCGCTCGCGAGCGCCTCGACAGCGCGCAGAGTCAGCAGTCCCGGATCGCCGGGACCGGCGCCGAGGAAGGTGACGTGCCCTGCGGACAGGACCGGAAAGTCGGATACGGCGGGGCCGGTGGGGCTCAAAGTGCTCGCTCCCCCATAAGACCGGCCGCACCCTTGGCAAGCATCTCGGCCGCGAGCTCGCGACCGAGGGCCGCCGCGTCGTCGTGCGACGTGGGGACGGGACCGGTGATGGACATCTGTACCAGCGAGGCGCCGTCGGTGGAACCGACGACACCGCGCAGGCGCAGTTCGTTGACAGCCTGTCCGTCGACCAGGAGGTCGGCCAGCGCACCCACAGGTGCGGAGCAGCCGGCCTCCAGGGCGGCGAGCAGGGAACGCTCGGCGGTCACGGCGACCCGGGTGTACGGGTCGTCGAGCTCGGCGAGCGCGGCGGCGAGGTCCGCGCTGGTTGCAGCACATTCGATCGCCAGTGCTCCCTGGCCGGGAGCGGGCAGAACGGTGTCGACCGGCAGGAAGTCGGTCACCTCGCCGGTCCGGCCGAGGCGGCTGAGCCCGGCCGCGGCGAGAACCACCGCGTCCAGTTCACCGCTTCGTACAAATCCGATACGCGTATCGACGTTGCCGCGGATCGGCACGGTCTCGATGTCGAGGCCGTGACTGCGGGCGTACGCGTTGAGCTGCGCCATGCGGCGCGGCGAACCGGTGCCTATGCGGGCACCGGACGGCAGCTGCTCGAAGGTCAGCCCGTCCCGCGCCACCAGCACGTCGCGCGGGTCCTCGCGCTGCGGTACGGCGGCCAGCACGAGGCCCTCGGGCTGTGCGGTCGGCAGGTCCTTGAGCGAGTGGACGGCGAAGTCCACCTCGCCTCGCAGCAGCGCCTCACGCAGCGCCGCGACGAACACGCCTGTGCCGCCGATCTGCGCGAGATGCTCCTTGGAGGTGTCTCCGTACGTGGTGACCTCGACGAGCTCGACGGCACGCCCGGTCACCTCGCTGACCGCGTCGGCGACGAGGCCGGACTGCGCCAGGGCGAGCTTGCTGCGCCGGGTGCCCAGCCGGAGCGGCGCGCCGGTCCGTGCGCGCAGGGGTGAGTTGTCGGTCATGACCGCCCTCGATTCGGGTCGTTCAGGTCTGCCCGGGAGACGGCGGCGACCGTCTGCGGGTCGAGGTCGAAGAGTTCCCGCAGCGCGTCGGCGTACCCGGCGCCGCCGGGCTCGCTGGCAAGCTGCTTGACCCGCACGGTGGGCGCGTGCAGGAGTTTGTCGACGACGCGGCGCACGGTCTGCGTGATCTCGGCGCGCTGCTTCTCGTCCAGGTCGGGGAGGCGTCCGTCGAGCCGCGCGATCTCGCCGGCCACCACATCGGCGGCCATGGTGCGCAGGGCGACCACGGTCGGGGTGATGTGGGCGGCGCGCTGGGCGGCGCCGAACGCGGCGACCTCGTCGGCGACGATGGTGCGCACCTGGTCCACATCGGCGGCCATCGGGGCGTCCGCGGACGCCTCGGCGAGCGACTCGATGTCGACGAGGCGCACACCCTCGAGGCGTGCCGCCGCACCGTCGATGTCGCGCGGCATGGCGAGGTCGAGCAGGGCGAGCCGGACGGGGCCGGTGGACTGCGCGGGCACGGTGACCCGGCGCACGGCCTGTGCCTGTGCCTGTGCGGTCGTGGTGGCGGAACCGTTCTCCACCCACGCGGCGTGCTGGTCCAGGTCGGCGGCGGGTGCGGCGGGCGCCTCGGCGGCGGTGGCGGCCGCGTCGAACGGCAGGCCGAGTGCACCGGCGACGGTCTCACCGGTCAGGACGAGACCCGTCGCACCGGTGCAGGACACGACGACATCGGCACGTGTCAGTTCGTCGGAGACCGCGGCCATCTCGACGGCCCGGGCGGTCACTCCCGTGCCACCGGCCTGGCCCAGGATCTCGACGAGCCGGTCGGCGCGGGCCCGGGTCCGGTTGGCGACGACGATCTCGGCGACACCGGTACGGGCCAGCGTGGCGGCGGCCAGCGACGACATCGAGCCGGCGCCGATCACCAGAGCACGCTTGCCCCTGGCCCAGTCGGCGGTGTCGGCGCCGCCCGCGAGCTGCTGCAGGCCGAAGGTGACGAGCGACTGCCCGGCCCGGTCGATCCCGGTCTCGCTGTGCGCGCGCTTGCCGACCCGCAGGGCCTGCTGGAACAGGTCGTTCAGTAGCCGGCCCGCGGTGTGGCTCTCCTGCCCCAGTGCCAGCGCGTCCTTGATCTGGCCGAGGATCTGGCCCTCGCCGACGACCATCGAGTCCAGCCCGCACGCCACCGAGAAGAGGTGGTGGACGGCCCGGTCCTCGTAGTGCACATAGAGATACGGAGTGAGTTCGTCCAGCCCGACCCCGCTGTGCTGCGCGAGGAGCGTGGACAGCTCGGCGACACCCGCGTGGAACTTGTCCACGTCGGCGTACAGCTCGATGCGGTTGCAGGTGGCGAGGACAGCGGCCTCGGCCGCGGGCTCTGCGGCCAGGGCGTCCTGCAGCAGCTTGCCCTGCGTCTCGGCAGCCAGCGACGCCCGCTCCAGTACGGAGACCGGGGCGCTGCGGTGGCTCAGCCCTACGACAAGGAGACTCATGCCGGCATCACGGCGGGCATGTCCCCGTCGGGTCCCTTCCGGCTGCTGCTCGCGGCGGCACGCACGGGCGGCGCGGCCTGGTCGTCGACGCCGCCCCCGGCAGCGGCTTCCTCGCCGGCCTTGCGCTGTTCGTGGAAGGCGAGGATCTGGAGTTCGATCGAGAGGTCGACCTTGCGGACGTCGACGCCGTCGGGCACGGAGAGCACCGTCGGCGCGAAGTTCAGGATGGAGGTGACACCCGCGGCGACGAGCCGGTCGCAGACCTGCTGGGCGGCACCGGCCGGGGTCGAGATGACACCGATCGACACGCCGTTGTCGCTGACGATCTTCTCCAGCTCATCGGCGTGCTGGACGGGAATCCCGGCGACGGGCGTACCGGCCATCGCGGGGTCGGCGTCGATCAGCGCGGCGACCCGGAAACCGCGGGAGGCGAAGCCGCCGTAGTTGGCGAGCGCGGCGCCGAGGTTACCGATACCGACGATGACAACCGGCCAGTCCTGGGTGAGCCCGAGCTCACGGGAGATCTGGTAGACGAGGTACTCGACGTCGTACCCGACACCACGGGTCCCGTAGGAGCCGAGGTAGCTGAAGTCCTTGCGCAGCTTGGCGGAGTTGACCCCCGCCGCCGCGGCGAGTTCCTCGGACGAGACCGTGGGGACCGAGCGCTCGGAGAGCGCCGTCAGTGCGCGGAGATACAGCGGAAGCCGGGCGACGGTGGCCTCGGGAATTCCTCGGCTACGGGTCGCCGGTCGGTGAGTTCGGCCAGTTGCCACGGTGCTCCTGCGGGATGAGCGGGGCTGCAGGCGGCCATATGTTCCAAGACCGCCCCGTCGAATGCAGGCTATGTCTTTGTGAACGCGTGCACAAAGATGGTGTCCGTTTTGTCCGGTCAAAGTGACCGGGGTCACGCACATCCGTCGCGCGATCCCGGAACCTTGGATCGCATCAGCCCGTTGCAGGCCCGAAGGGGGCAAGACGGTACACACTCCTCACAACTACGCCCCCGAGATCACTCAAAACGCCCACGATGGTAACCGGGTTTCACTCAGGAAAGCAGCGCGCGGCGCAGCCTCACCGGATCCACGCGCCAGAACGTGTGCTGTTCGTTATCAATGAGGACGACCGGAATCTGCTCCCAGTACTCCCGGTGCAGCTCCTCGTCCTGGGTAATGTCCTTCTCCTCCCAGGATGTGCCGGTCTCCTCACAGACCTCCCGCACCACCAGCCTCGCATCGTCACAGAGGTGACACCCCGGCTTCCCGACCAGGGTCACCACCCGGTCCGCAGGCTTTTTCTTCGCACGACGCAGCAAGGCACTCATGCCTTCATTCTGCGCCGACCGTCCGTCCTTTCCGGAACTCATCCTGCACTGATCCGGTACGCCCCGAATCGCCCGTTTAACAATTCGGCCGCCGAGAGTTCACGCCACCGCATCCCGGCAGGTCGGGAAGGGCTCAACAGACTGGCTATGCTCACGACATGGCCGCTCTTGGATGGCTCACACCACGTAGGCGTTCCGCGACAGCACGGAGCGTGCTGGCAGGCGAGGCAGCAGCCGAGGCAGCGCGGAAGTCGTCACTCCGCGCCGAACAGCCCGCCGGACGATTCACCGACGAGACCCCCGCCACGACCGCGGAGCCGGAACCGGACTTCCCGGTCGTCGGCGACGAACGGGCCGCCGCTTTCTTCGACCTGGACAACACCGTCATGCAGGGCGCGGCGATCTTCCACTTCGGCCGCGGGCTGTACAAACGGAAGTTCTTCCAGCGCCGCGAACTGACCCGCTTCGCCTGGCAGCAGGCCTGGTTCAGACTGGCCGGCGTCGAGGACCCGGAACACATGCAGGACGCCCGCGACAGCGCCCTGTCCATCGTCAAGGGCCATCGCGTCTCCGAGCTGATGTCCATCGGCGAGGAGATCTACGACGAGTACATGGCCGACCGCATCTGGCCCGGCACCCGCGCCCTCGCCCAGGCCCACCTCGACGCCGGACAGAAGGTCTGGCTGGTCACCGCCGCCCCGGTGGAGACCGCCACGATCATCGCCCGCCGTCTCGGGCTGACCGGCGCGCTCGGCACGGTCGCCGAGTCCGTCGACGGCGTCTACACCGGCCGTCTGGTCGGCGAGCCGCTGCACGGGCCCGCGAAGGCCGAGGCGGTCCGCGCCCTGGCCGCCGCCGAGGGCCTCGACCTCGCCCGTTGCGCGGCGTACAGCGATTCGCACAACGACATCCCGATGCTGTCCCTGGTCGGCCACCCCTACGCGATCAACCCGGACACCAAGCTCCGCAAGCACGCCCGGGCCCTCGACTGGCGGCTGCGCGACTACCGCACAGGCCGCAAGGCGGCCAAGGTCGGCATCCCGGCCGCGGCCGGTGTCGGCGCCCTCGCGGGCGGCACCGCGGCCGCCGTCGCCCTGCACCGCCGCCGCCGCTGACCGCACGCGGACCTTCACCCGCGCAGGGGGCCGAGCCACGCCCGGCTCCCTGCCGCCAATCGGGACCCCCTACCCGCCGACCGCTCCCGCCAGTCGGATTGCGCGCACCCGACCACAACCCGTTGCGGCCGCAGGCAGATCACGAAGTAATCCGATCAATAACCGGTCACGATGTGCTACTTGATGCGCCCCATAGTCGCTACAGAAGCGACGGAACCGATGATTTGAGCAACTGGGTGTAGCACTGCCTGTACGAAGCGTTATTCTCCTCAGACGCATTCCGGAACCCACCACTCACTACGACGAGTGACGGTTTCGCACTGCACGTGATGGAAGCTCTGCCTCTGGGAGTCCCGTGTACCCACACGTCGGGGTTGACGCCTCGGGCCTGGCTACGCTGCGCGCAACGGTCGCCGACCGCTTGCGCGGCTTCGTCCCCACCGCGTACGCCGTACCCGCTTTTGCCACCCCTGCACCTGTCGGCCCTTGCTATGCCCTGGCCGAACGCGGTGCAGCGGTCGGAAGACGCAGCAACCGCGGCGCAACGACCACGTCCACCGTTCGTCGGCCGACCGCCGACAGCGACAGCGCGCGCATGATGGATCTCGTCGAGCGCGCACAGGCCGGTGAGGCTGACGCCTTCGGCCGTCTCTACGACCAGTACAGCGACACCGTGTACCGGTACATCTACTACCGCGTGGGCGGCAAGGCGACGGCGGAGGACCTCACCAGCGAGACCTTCCTGCGCGCCCTGCGCCGCATCTCCACGTTCACCTGGCAGGGCCGCGACTTCGGCGCCTGGCTGGTCACGATCGCCCGCAACCTGGTCGCCGACCACTTCAAGTCCAGTCGTTTCCGACTGGAAGTGACCACCGGCGAAATGCTCGACGCCAACGAGGTCGAGCGCAGCCCCGAGGACTCCGTCCTGGAGTCCCTCTCCAACGCCGCACTGCTGCAAGCCGTGCGCCGACTCAACCCCCAGCAGCAGGAGTGCGTGACGCTGCGCTTCCTGCAGGGCCTCTCGGTCGCCGAGACGGCCCGCGTGATGGGCAAGAACGAAGGCGCGATCAAAACCTTGCAGTACCGCGCCGTCCGCACGCTCGCCCGGCTCCTGCCCGACGATGCCCGCTGAGAACACGCTCTGCGACAACGTCATCACGCACTGGTCCGATCATCTTTCGTGCGTAACCCATGTGCCGCGCCACTCGTTGTGCCGGTTGCAGGCCCCCTGTCGTCACTCCATGTCCGCCGACACTCACTCTTTCGTGTGGAAGCGCTCAAGGTGTGCAACCTTCCGGACCCCCAGGGGAGTCGACCGTCATGACGAGAGGAGGTGCCGCCAGTGATCGCAAACGTTTCGGCACACCGGCGGGCGAACGCCTTCGCCCAGGCCCTGGAGGAGCAGGAGCTCCAGGGTGCGGCGGCCGTACAGCCCGAGGACCCGGCCGAACCGGCCGACCACGGAACGCTGTTGGCCCTGGCGAACGGCCTCGGTGAGCTGCCGAGGCCGAAGTTGGATCCCGAGGTCAAAGTGGTGCAGCGAGCCCAGCTCGTGGCCGCCATGGAGGCCATGTTTGCCGAGGGCGGCGCGTCCACGGGCCCTACGGTGCCCGAACAACGGAGCAGGGGAGCCCACCGGGCCTCCCCGCTCCGGAAGTTGCGCCCCCGCTCCCGCTGGACGAAGGGCCTCGCCGCCGGCGGGCTCACCGTCGGCGTGGCCGCGGGAGCCTTCGGTGGAGTGGCCGCTGCCAGTTCCGACGCCCTGCCGGGTGATTCGCTGTACGGGCTGAAGCGCGGCATGGAAGACATCCACCTCGGCATGGCCAACGGCGACGCCGACCGGGGCGAGGTCTACCTCGACCAGGCGTCGACCCGGCTGAGCGAGGCCCGCAGGCTGATGGAGCGCGGCCGCGCGGACGATCTGGACCACGAATCACTCGGCGAGATCAGGCGCACGCTCAACGGCATGACGCACGACGCCACCGAGGGCCACCGCCTGCTCCACGCCGCTTACCAGCGCGACGGAGCACTCGGGCCGATCCAGACCCTGGACTCCTTCTCCCGCTCCCACCGGGGAAGTTGGAGCACGCTGCGCGACCGTCTGCCGGTCCAGCTGACCGATGTCGGGGACGAGGTCAGCTCGGTCTTCGAGGCCATAGACGAAGAGGTCGCGCCGCTGCAGTCCCTGCTCCCCCGCACCCCGGAGCGGAGTACCGACTCCCAGGAGTCCGGCTCCTCGCAGCAGAGCGGCGACTCACCCGGCACGGACGACCCGGACCCGTCCTCCCCCGAGGCCTCGCAGGGCCAGACGGGCAGCAACGGCACCCCGGACCCGTCCGACTCCGCCGCCCCGGAGGACGGCCTGATCACAGGCGGCACGGACGGCATCCTGGACACACCGTCCCCGGGCACCACCCCGCCCACAACGGGCAGGGACAACACGCCCCCCACCCCGGATGTGACGCTGCCGCCCCTGCTCCCCGGCCTGCTCCCTGGCCTGGGCATCAACAGCGAGGACGAAGACTACTGACCGCCCGGCGGACGGGTCCCCCAAGCCCGTCCGCCGGCCGCTCAACCCCGTCCGGCGTTGGAGTGCAGCCGCCGTCAGAAGAACACCGACCTCCGCTGCACCAACAGCTTGTACAGCGTGTGCTGAATCTGCTCCCGCACCTGATCCGTCAGGTTGAACATCAGCATCGGATCCTCCGCCGCCTCCACCGGATACCCCTCCGTAGGAATCGGCTCCCCGAACTGAATCGTCCACTTCGTCGGCAACGGCAGCGCCCCCAACGGCCCCAGCCAAGGAAACGTGGGCGTGATCGGGAAGTACGGAACCCCCAGCACCCGCGCCAGCGTCTTCGCATTGCCGATCATCGGGTAGATCTCCTCCGCCCCCACGATCGAGCACGGCACAATCGGCACCCCGGCCCGCAGCGCCGTCGACACGAAACCGCCCCGCCCGAACCGCTGCAGCTTGTACCGCTCGCCGAACGGCTTCCCGATTCCCTTGAAGCCCTCCGGCATCACACCGACGACCTCGCCCTGCCTGAGCAGCCGCTCCGCGTCCTCCGCACAGGCCAGCGTGTGCCCGGCCTTCCTGGCCAGCTCGTTCACCACCGGCAGCATGAAGACCAGATCCGCGGCGAGCAGCCGCAGATGCCGGCCCGCCGGATGGTTGTCGTGCACGGCGACCTGGAGCATCAGCCCGTCCAGCGGCAACGTCCCCGAGTGGTTGGCCACGATCAGCGCCCCGCCGTCCGACGGGATGTTCTCGATGCCTCTCACCTCGACCCGGAAGTACTTCTCGTACAACGGCCGCAGCATCGACATCAGAACCTGGTCGGTGAGTTCCTTGTCGTACCCGAACTCGTCGACCTCGTACTCGCCGGTGACCCGCCGCCGAAGAAATGCGAGCCCACCCGCGATCCGCCGGTCCCAGCTGCCGCGCCGTACCTCGTCCTGCACACCCTCCACGGGCTCCCCGCCCCCCTGCACCGCCTCCTGGACCGGCGCGGCGTCCAACTGCCCGGGCAGGGCGCTGAGGGCCGCAGTGCCCACCGCGGGACCCGCTCCGGACCGCCGCCGCGCCGACCGCGGCGTGCCGCCCGACCGTGAACGGTCGTCGTCGAACGGAATGACCTTGGCATCCGCCATCGTCGGTGCGCTCCTCTATCTCGCGCTGTGGCTCGGTTGTGTGTCGTCGGCCCCGCTGATCCCCGGGGCCTCGCCGGTCCCACCGGCGAACGGCATCGCCGCCAGCCGGTCGACGGCCCTGCCGACCACCTCGGGCGGCAGCAGTCCGGGAGACTGACTCCGCGCGAACTCCGCGAACGTCTCCGCGGTGGTGAATCCAGGGTGGAAGCCCAGCGTCTCGCGCATCTGCACGGTGGAGACCACCCTGCCGTGTGTGAGCAGCCGGATCTGCTCCGGCGAGAAGTCCGTCATTCCGACGGTACGGAGCGCCTGGCCCACCCAGGTGACGGCGGGCAGCAGCAGCGGCATCGTCGGCCGCCCGAGCCGCCGTGAGCACTGCGACAGCAGCAGCACCCCGTCGCCCGCGACATTGAACGTGCCGCTGTTCAGCGTCCCGCGCCGCGGTTCGTGCGAGGCAATCCTCAGTACGTCGATGACGTCGTCCTCGTGGACGAACTGGAGCCGGGGGTCGTACCCGAACACCGTCGGCAGGACGGGCAGCGACAGATAGTCGGCGAGCGGCGAGTCCGCGTCCGGCCCCAGGATGTTCGCGAACCGCAGCACGCACACGGCGACGTCAGGCCTGCGGCGCGCGAAGCCCCGTACGTACCCCTCGACCTCCACCGCGTCCTTCGCGAAGCCCCCGCTCGGCAGGGACTTGGGCGCGGTGGTCTCGGTGAAGACCGCCGGATCGCGCGGCGCGGAGCCGTACACACCCGTACTGGACTTGATCACCAGCCGCCGGACCGTCGGCGACTTCTGGCAGGCACCGAGCAGCTGCATGGTGCCGATGACATTGGTCTCCTTGACCGTGGTGCGGCTGCCGGCCCCGAGCGCCTTGCCGCTGACATCCAGATGCACGACCGTGTCGACGGAGTGCTCGGCAAGAACTCTGGCGATCGCGGGCTGGCGGATGTCCGCGCGGACGAAGTCGGCATCACCCAATTGGTGTCCCGGCGCGATCGCGTCCACCGCGATCACCCGGTCCACCTCCGGATCACGCTGGATGCGCCGCACGAATCGGCCGCCCAGCTGCCGGGCCGCTCCCGTGACGAGCACGACCTTCCCCAAGATCAGCGCCTTCCGTCGAAGAGGTTTCCCCTGGCGGTCACCGTAGCGGGTGGATGTTGCCCTGTGATGACTGCGCGGCGGCGTTCTGCCGAGTCTTTGGCCCAAATATGTGCAAGGCCGCCCGCACAACGCACCGCAGCCCTCCCGCCGTATCGGCGGGAGGGCTGCGGCTTCACGAACTGCGTTCGCTTACTTCTTGTTGCGACGCTGAACGCGCGTGCGCTTGAGCAGCTTGCGGTGCTTCTTCTTGGCCATCCGCTTGCGCCGCTTCTTGATAACAGAGCCCACGACTACCCTCGCTCACTTCTCTTCACTGGTGCGGGGCGTCTGGGCCCACACGACCTACGTCGGCCTAGCCTACCCGCCACCGGGTGAGGGACGTAATCCGAGGCCAGCCTCAGGCCGACTCCACCCCCACAAAGGACTCGCGGAGATACTCGTGAACCGCTTGCTCCGGGACCCGGAAGGACCTGCCCACCCGGATCGCCGGCAGATGACCACTGTGCACCAAGCGGTACACGGTCATCTTCGACACCCGCATGACCGAGGCGACTTCCGCCACGGTCAGAAACTTGACCTCGTTGAGAGGCCTCTCGCTGCCAGCAGCCATGACCCACCTGTACCTTCCGCACGAGACGCGCACCGGCTTCCCCTCCGGTGACTCTTCGTCGTTGTGCGCTCACTCCCCAGATTAGGGGCGGGTGATGCGAGTGGGGAAGAGGAGGGACCATCGGCCGCCTACTGTGACAGACACGCCCGATTGAGTACATAGCGAGTGAGCGGCCGGTAGTGAGCGGACCGGACGGCATCATCAAGCGGAACGGCGACCGACACCTGCCCCTCGGCCTCGCCGACGAACAGCGCGGGATCATCCGTGTCCGCCAGTCCGATCGCCTCAATGCCCAGCTGACCTGCCCCGCAGACCCATCCATGGTCCCCGACGACCAGCTCGGGCAGCCACCCATGGGCAGCCACTGCGGCCTCCAGCGCCACCCGAACCGGCAGCGGTGAGTGGGTATGTGCGCCCGGCTCACTACCGCGGCCCCGCACGCCGGGTTCGCGCACCAGAGCGACTCCTCGTACGTAATCAAGATGGTAGGTGCGTACGCCGAACCGGGTCGTTATGTCGACACATCTCCCCTGCGCCGGGGTGAGTACGGCGCACCCGGCCGCCGACAAAGCGTCTGCCAACGCGGCGTAGAACCCGAGCAGTCGGTGCGGATGACCGGTCCCGAACAGCACCGGTGCCCGCCGGGTCGCCACATCCGACAACCGCTCGGCAAACGCGTCCAGACCAGCCAAGGTCCGTTCCGGATCGATCACATCCGGGCCCGAAACATGAGCAGGATCGTCCGAGACTCCGCACTTGTCGGCCATCAACCGAAGCAGATCGGACTCCTCCCACCCCCATTCGGGGTCGAGCCCGAGCAGCACCCGCGGATCTCTCGCCGCGAACAGCCGATAGCTCCGCAGGCTCACCTCCCGCGAGGTGGCCACGGGCCCGGCCAGCCGGGCCGCCAGCAGATGCGCACGCAGCGCTCCGGTGCTCAACACCCTGCCGATGCTCCCCCAACCACCCGGACGGGGGGACAGAAGCCCGGCTACGCCCCACAGTTGGCGTAACCATTCCTCAGTTGGCGCAACCGGTCCTCACCCCAGCCCGGAATCGGCCGCACCGTGACCGTCCCCGCCCGCTTCAGGTCAGCAGCCCTCGCAACGGGAACGCCGCCCGCCTCGTCGCGAGCACCGCCTGGTCCAGCCGGTCCGCCGGGTCGTACCCGTCCTCCCACGCCTGCCACGAAGGCGTACGCCCATCCGTCATCCGGGCCGGCCCCAGCTGCCGCGTCCGGGCATAGACCTCGTCCCGCCACGAAGCAGGAATCACCGACTCCGGGTCCACCGGCGCATGCGCGGCGATCCCCACCAGATGCGTCCAGGACCGCGGCACCACGTCGACGACCGCATATCCCCCGCCGCCCAGCGCCACCCACCGCCCGCCCTCCACATGCTCATGGGCGAGCGCGTGGCACGACTCCATGACCGACCGCTGCGCATCCAGCGACACCGCCAGATGCGCGAGCGGATCCTCGAAGTGCGTATCGGCCCCGTGCTGGGTCACCAGCACCTGCGGCCGGAAGTCCGCCAGCAGCTCCGGCACCACCGCATGGAACGCCCGCAGCCACCCTGCGTCCCCCGTACCGGCGGGCAGCGCCACATTCACCGCGGCCCCTTCCCCCGCACCGGCACCGGTCTCCTCCGGCCAGCCGGTCTGCGGAAAGAGCGTCCGCGGATGCTCGTGCAGCGACACCGTCAGAACCCGCGGGTCCTCCCAGAACGCAGCCTGCACCCCGTCACCGTGGTGCACATCCACATCGATGTACGCGACCCGCTCCGCCCCCTGCTCCAGCAGCCGGGCGATGGCCAGCGCCGGATCGTTGTAGATGCAGAACCCCGACGCACTGCCCGGCATCGCATGGTGCAGCCCGCCCGCGAAGTTCACCGCATGCGCCGTGGTCCCGCGCCACACCGCCTCGGCCGCCGCCACCGACTGCCCGGCGATCAGCGCCGACACCTCGTGCATCCCCACGAACGCCGGATCGTCCACCGTCCCGAGCCCGTAGTTCTGATCGGCCGCCCTGGGGTTCGCGGAAGCCGCGCGCACAGCCGCCACATAGTCCTCGCGGTGCACAAGCCGCAGCGTGGAGTCCCCGGCCGGCTTGGCGGCCACCACATCCACCGCGCTGTCGAGCCCGTACGCCCGCACCAGACCCATCGTCAGGGCCAGCCTGACGGGGTCCATCGGGTGACTGTTCCCGAAGTCGTATCCCGTTACTGCGTCATCCCACATCAACTGTGTGCGGCCGCTCATGCCCGCCACCGTATCGGGCAGGCTCCGGGCCGAACGACTTGGCGTACGCGAGCGTCGCGAGCACCAGCACCATCGGGACGAGCATCGCGCCCCGGTAGCTCCACGCGTCCCCCAGCGCCCCCACCAGCGGCGACCCCACCAGGAACCCCACGTAGTTGAAGACGTTCAGCCGCGCGATCGCCGTGTCGCTCGCCCCCGGGAACATCCGCCCCGCCGCCGCGAACGTCTGAGGCACGATCACACAGAGCCCCAGGCCCAGCATGGTGAACCCGAGCATCCCGGTCCATGCACCGGAAGCCACCGCCACCGCCCCGAACCCGGCCGCGGCCAGCGCACTTCCGAACCGCACGACGGCCACGGCCCCGAACCGCCGCACCCCGAAGTCCCCCACGGCCCGCCCCAGCAGCGTCGTCACCATGTAGACGTTGTACGGAAGGGTCGACAGCTGCTCCGAACTCCCCAGCACGTCCTGCAGATACTTCGCGCTCCAGTTGGAGACCGTCGAGTCCCCGATGTACGCGAAGCTCATCACCAGACAGAGAGGCATCAGCAGCTTGAACGACACCGAGCCCCCCGAAGAGGCCTCTTCCCGCTGCCCGTCGCCCTCCGTCTTCCCCTCGACACCCTCGACGTACCACCGGCTCCCGATCAACGCGGCGGGCAACAGCACGACGACCGCGGGAAGATACGAGACCAGCAGCGTCAGATCCCAGTGCGCCCCGGCCCACGCCATCGACGCCCCGGCGATCCCGCCCAGGCTGTACGCGGCGTGGAACCCGAGCATGATGCTGCGCCCGTACGCCCGCTGAAGGCTGACCCCCATCATGTTCATGGAGGCGTCGAGCGCCCCGACGGACAGCCCGAACACACCGAGCGCCACGGCCGCTTCCCACAGTTCGTCGCCGGCCCCGACACCGAGCAGCGCCAGCAGCACGACGGGCTGCGCCCACCTGAGCACGACCCGGGGCCGTACCCGCGCGACCACCTTCTCGGTGACCACGCTGCCTACGCCGGCCAGGATCGGCACGGCGGCAAGGAACACGGGCAACAGGCCGTCGGATATCCCGTACCGGTCCTGAATGGCAGGAATGCGCGTCACGAGCAGGGCAAAGGTGACCCCCTGCACGAAGAAGCTGAACGCCAAAGAGGCCCTACCGTGCCGCAACCGCGCATCCTCCATGGCCGCAGCGTAGGGCCGTGGCCTACCCATGGGTAGATGGATCAGGCGAGCATTTCCCGCAGTTGAGCCATGTCGGAGAAGTGCCCGGTCACCCCGCCGAGACGGTCGGCGGGCATCATCGACGTGAACCCGTACACATCCATCCCCGCGGCCCGGGCCGCCTCCACACCGAGCGGGCTGTCCTCGATGACGACACACCTCTCGGGCGGAACTCCCATCCGCTCAGCGGCATGGAGGAAGAGATCGGGCGCCGGCTTCCCGTTCCCCACGTCCTCCGCGCTGAAGATCCACTCCTCCTCGAACCACTGGTCGAGCCCGGTCCTGCGGTGCCCGACGCGGATCCGCTCGTGGCTCCCGGACGACGCGACGCAGTACGGCACCCCGTCGGCGACGAGCTTCCCCAGCACGTCGGCGACCCCTTCGACCGGCTGCAGCTCCTGCTGGAACGCGGCGAAGATCCGGGAGTGCAGCGTCTCGTCGAAGTCCGCAGGCAGCTTCTCCCCGGTCCTCTCCTCGACGAGGTCGTGGACCCGGTGCACGGCAGACCCCATGTAGTCACGGAGCGATTCGTCGTACGAGGTGGGGTGACCGAGCTCGGTCAGGTAGCCGGAGAGGATGGTGTTGGAGATCGGCTCACTGTCGACGAGCACACCATCGTTGTCGAAGATGACCAGTTCGTAGCGCATGGTTCGAGCCTAGACGCTCAGAACGCAGAAAAGCCCCGTGCCACAAGGGCACGGGGCTTTCCCGGAATAATTGTTCGGCGGCGTCCTACTCTCCCACAGGGTCCCCCCTGCAGTACCATCGGCGCTGAAAGGCTTAGCTTCCGGGT